>CAUVFG010000098.1:0-5284 GCA_963551125.1 uncultured Selenomonas sp.
CCTTCATGTTTTTTCGTTTTTGCTCTTGACAAATGTCACTACATAACAGGGGCGCTTTGCGCAGCGCCTGGATGATTACGAAACTACAATATAGAGCAGGCTGATGAGGATCATCTCATCAGCCTCTGTTGTCAAAAGGAAACAATTTCTATGTCATTTTTTAAGGACTTATTCGGTGACGACGGGAAAAAGGCGAAGCCGCCCGAACTTTCGCCCGATGCACGCATTGATGCGGAGATTGCGGTGATCTTTCGGATGCTTGCCGACTCGATGGGCACAGAACGGCTCGTCATTCAGGCAGGCAAGATGAATGCCATGGCACTCATGCGCTCGGCGAATCGACGTGAGCGCGTGCTCGCGCTCATGCGTATTTTGGAGGAGGATCCGCTGCTTTCCCCACCGCCGTCGGAGGCGGAGATTCCCGAGATCCTCGGTCGCATGACGGAGCAGCTCGCGGGGATTCTCGCACGGCGCGACCTTGAGGATCGGATCGAGCGCAAGGTGAACGAGAAGCTCGAGAAGGATCACGAGGAGTATGTGGACGATATTCGTCGGCAGGTGATCTCGGAGGAGAGTCCGGGTGCAGAGTCGCCGCACGACAAGAAGAAACGTGAGGATCTGGAGGCGCTCGAGCGTGTCCACCTCACGCGGTCGGTCATGGAGCTCCTGCGTCCGCAGAGCTTTGACGAGATTGTCGGGCAGGAGCGCGCCGTGCGCTCACTTATGGCAAAGCTGTCCTCGCCCTATCCCCAGCACCTCCTCCTCTACGGACCGCCGGGCGTGGGCAAGACCACGGCGGCGCGTCTCGTGCTCGAGGCGGCAAAGAAGCGTGCGGTATCCCCGTTTTCGGAGAACGCGCCCTTTGTGGAGACGGACGGCACAACGCTGCGCTGGGACCCGCGCGATATGACGAACCCCTTGCTTGGCTCTGTGCACGACCCCATCTATCAGGGGGCGCAGAAGAGCCTTGCGGACAGCGGTGTCCCCGAGCCAAAGCCCGGCCTTGTGACGGATGCGCACGGCGGCATCCTCTTCATCGACGAGATCGGTGAGATGGATGAGATGCTGCAAAACAAATTGCTCAAGGTGCTTGAGGACAAGCGCGCCTATTTTGAGTCGGCGTACTATGATCCCGACGATAAGCGTGTTCCGCCCTACATTCGCAAGCTCTTTGAGGAGGGGGCGCCCGCAGACTTTGTCCTCATCGGTGCGACAACGCGCGACGCGGAGCATATCAACCCCGCACTCCGCTCACGCTGTGCGGAGATCTACTTTGAGCCGCTGACGCCCGCGCACATTCGGACGATTGTCGAGAATGCGGCCGAGCGGCTGAACGTCAGGCTTGGCGACGGCGCAGCACAACTGATCAGCGAGTACACAATCGAGGGACGCAAGGCGATTAACATCCTCGCCGATGCATACAGTCTTGCACTGAACCGTCTCGCGGACGAGGAAATCGTGCAAATTGTTTCACGTGAAACAACTCCTTCCTCCCCTCCCACCGCACCACTTCTCGTCACGAAGGATGACATCTACGAGGTCGCTCAGGTGAGCCGCCTCTATCAATTCGGGCGAAAGAAGGCATCGGATACGCCGGCCGTCGGCAGAGTGTTCGGGCTTGGCGTTGCAGGTTTCCTCGGCTCGATCATCGAGATTGAGGCCGTCGCCTTTCCCGCTGCGGAGAAGGGGAAGGGGACGGTGCGCTTCAACGAAACAGCGGGCTCTATGGCGAAGGACTCCGTCTTCAACGCCGCGTCCGTCATGCGCCAGCTCACGGGGCGCGACATCCACGACTATGACATCCATGTGAACGTGATCGGCGGCGGCAATATCGACGGCCCGAGTGCGGGTACGGCAATTCTCGCTGCAATCGTGAGTGCCGTGACGGGCGCAGCGATTCGTCAGGATGTGGCCGTGACGGGCGAGATCTCGCTGCAGGGCGAGATGAGGCCCGTCGGCGGCGTCTTTGAGAAGGCGTACGGTGCGCGGCAGGCAGGAATCTCGATACTCATCATCCCGTGGGAGAACAAGAAGGACATCCCCGAGGAGCATCTGGGGCTGACGATTCATCGGCTTAAGACGGCGGAGGAGGCGTTTGCCGTGCTGTTTGCGGATGACAAGTGGAAAGAGAAGGAGGGAGAATGATGCCGGAAGGACGCGTTCCACCGCAGAGCATCGAGGCGGAGCTGTCCGTGCTCGGGGCAATGATGCTGAAGAAGGAGGCCGTCACGCAGGCGATTGAGCTTCTGCGCTCCGATGAGTTTTATCGGCAGGCGCACCGCGTCGTCTTCGAGGCGATGGAGAGCCTTGTGCGCGAGGGAGAACCCGTAGACATCGTGACGGTGACGGAGTCGCTCAGAAAGAGTGGACTCCTCGATCAGGTCGGCGGCATCACCTTCCTCGCAAATCTGACGAACAGTGTACCGAGTACGGCGAACCTCGCCCACTATGCGAAGATCGTCAAGGAAAAGGCGATCCTGCGCGCACTCATCGACGTGAGCACCGAAATAGCGGGCATGGCATATGAGGGGAGCGAGGATATTGCGGTGCAGCTGGATGGCGCCGAGCAGAAGATCCTTGCGATTGCCGGTGGGCGTACAACGGGAGCCTTCACGCCGATCAAGGACGTTGTCTTTGACGCCGTGGATCGGGTGAGCGAGCTTGCCAAGGCGAAGGGCGGGATCACGGGACTCTCGACGGGCCTCCAGACCCTTGACTCCGTGACGCGTGGTCTGCAAAAATCCGACCTTATCATTGTCGCGGCACGCCCGGCGATGGGCAAGACGGCGTTCGTCCTCAACCTTGCGACACACGTTGCCCTGCAGGGCGGGACGGTTGCATTCTTCTCCCTCGAGATGCCGCGTGAACAGCTGATGCACCGCATCTTCTGTGCCGAGGGGCAGATTGACGCGACGCACCTTGCACGCGGGGAACTCAACGACGAGGAGTGGAGCCGCCTCGTGAAGGTCGCTGACCGCATGATAAAGACGAACCTCTACTTTGACGATACGAGCAGCACGACGGTCATGGATATCCGCACGCGTGCGCGTCGCCTCAAGGCGGAGCATGGGCTCGACCTCATCGCCATCGACTACCTTCAGCTCATTCAGGCACCGGGACGCGCGGAGAACCGCACGCTTGCTGTTGCGGAGATGACGCGCTCACTCAAGGTGCTCGCACGCGAGCTGAGTGTGCCGATCGTCGTCCTCTCGCAGCTCTCACGCGCGACAGAGGGACGCTCGGACAAGCGTCCCATGCTCTCCGATCTGCGCGAGTCCGGCTCCATCGAGCAGGACGCAGACATCGTCATGTTCCTCTATCGCGAGGACTACTACAATCAGGACACGGAGAACGCAAACATTACGGAGCTCAGCATAGCAAAGCACCGCAACGGCGCGACCGACACCGTGAAGCTGTTCTTCCAGAAGGAGTATACGCGCTTCCGTGACCTCGCGCGTGAGGGATAATTTGCAGGATGTATTGATTCTTCGCCTACAAGATTTTATAATGATAAGAGAGGTGTCGATATGCCTGTCATTGCACGCTTTCAAGGCCTTGTGATCGAGGGAAGCACTGATAAATTCAGCCACACCATCTTGACGTATCTTTTTCGCCCGCACTGTGTCGGCAAATCCTCCACATAGCTTTTGCTATGCGTCCGGTTTGCCTTCGTGTTCGGACGAAAAAATCTACGCCAATCTGGTGGACTTCATTTTATCAGCGATTCCCAAAATGTATTTTCAACAGGCAGAGCACAACCCGCCGCACTTTCATGTGATGTGTGGCGAGTATATGGGAGCATTTGATATTCAGACCCTAGAGATGATGGAGGGAGATTTGCCGGCGAAGTCACAGGCACTCGTGCGCCAGTGGGCTGCGCGCTATCGCAATGAGCTGCTGCAAATCTGGAACACACAGGAGTTTGTTCACTTGCCGCCGCTCGAATAGTAGTGAACAAAGGAGGAGTATTGATGTTTTATAAGGTGCGTGATGTAAAACCGTGCGCAGGTTATGAGCTGCTTGTCTCCTTTATGAATGGGGAGACAAAATCCTATCAAGTCGCTCCCCTTGTTCAGAAATGGAAGCCGTTTGAAGCTCTCCTTTCGACGAAGGGGCTCTTTGAGTGTGTTAAGGTTGATGCGGGCGGCTACGGCATCAGTTGGAACGACGATATTGACCTGTCCTGCAATGAACTCTATCACAATGGAATTTCCGTTGGCTGATTGTTTCACGTGAAACATTTTTGCCGCATCCCCTCAAAAAAGAGGGGATTTTTTTTGTCATTTGTGCTATGATGAAGTAAGTTCAGTAAACATGGATGTGCATGGCTTTTGCACATTTTAGAAAAGGGTAGGGGAGGAAGAGTCGTGTTAAAGAGTATTGCAATCATGACGAGCGGGGGAGACAGTCCTGGGATGAACGCAGCGGCGCGCGCGGTTGCACGTACGGCGCTCTACGAGGGCGTGAAGGTCTGGGGCATCAATGACGGCTACCATGGCCTCTTAGAGGAGAATATGCGCGAGCTGGCGTCGAAGGATGTAGGAGACATCATTCAGCGCGGCGGCACCTTCCTCGGAACGGCGCGCTGCAAGCGCTGGCAGACGCCGGAGGGACGCCGCCTCGGGCATGAAAACCTCATCAAGCGCGGCATCGAGGGGCTCTGCGTCATCGGCGGTGACGGCTCCCTGCGCGGCGCACAGCTGCTCTCGGAGGAGTACGGATTTCCGATCGTTGGACTGCCGGGTACGATTGATAACGATGTCTGGGGCATGGACTACACGATCGGCTGCGACACGGCTGCGAACACAATCATCGATGCGATCAATAAGCTGCGCGACACGGCATCGGCGCATCGCCGCGTCATCGTGCTCGAGGTCATGGGGCGTGGCAGCGGCTGGCTGGCTCTTGTCTCGGGCATCTCGGGCGGTGCGGAGTACATCATTGTGCCTGAGGAGGAGTTCAACATCGAGGAGATCACAAAGGATCTCTCAAGAGCCTATGAACATGGCAAACGTTATATCCTCATTGTCGTCGCCGAGGGCGCGGCGAGCGGGCAGGAGATCTGCGACTACATCAGCAAGCATACGGACATCGAAACGCGCGTCTCCGTGCTCGGGCATATCCAGCGCGGCGGTTCGCCGACGGTCATTGACCGCGTACGCGCGAGCCAGCTCGGTGAGCAGGCAGCACTTGCCCTCATCTCGGGGCTGTCGGGTGTGGTATTCGGCTACAGCAAAGGACACGTCGTCTCCGTCAACCTCTACGATGCCGTGAACAACAAGAA
>CAUVFG010000099.1:0-5279 GCA_963551125.1 uncultured Selenomonas sp.
CCATGCGCAAGGCTCTGAAGGAGAGCCGTCACTTCCGTCCGCCGCAGTCCATTGATCACACGGCAGAGCTTGCAGCGCGTCATGTCAGTCTTGGCAACATGGCGGGGGAGGGGTGGTTCCTCACGGGTGAGATGGTGAAGCTCATCGAGGAGGGCGTGCCGAACGTCGTCTGCCTGCAGCCATTCGGCTGTCTGCCAAACCACATCACGGGCAAGGGCGTCATGCACGATTTGCGCAAGGCGTATCACGGCGCGAACATCACGGCGATCGACTGCGATGCAGGATCGAGTGAGGTCAACCAGCTGAACCGTCTGAAGCTCATGCTTGCCGTTGCGAAGGAGCGGCGGCCGGTAAAGGTAGATGCTGTGATGCAGACAAACGAAAATGCAAAAATGAGATAATCCATTTTGGAAAGAGAGCTATGTTTTTAAGCATGGCTCTTTTTATTACAAAAATATGTTCCGCGAACAAAAATTTCACAAAAATTTGTTCTAAACTATTGACCGAACACTTTTTCTGTGTTATTCTATATCCGAACAGAAGTTTTGAGAATGTATATGCGGATATGAACAAACGGAGGGATCGCGATGAAACGTGTCGGTCTTTTTCTCAGTGTATTTGCTCTTATATGGATGGGCGTATCTGCGCTCCATTTGACGAATCCCTATCTGCGCTCCGCGGACTTCATCGAGGTGTCTGTCATGCGCGGCGAGAATGTCTGGACGATTGCGCGTAAGTACGCGACAAAGGAGACGATGGCGGAGCAGCTTGAGGAGGCGATCATCGAGGTGAACGGACTTGCGCCCGATGGCACCGTTGCTGCGGGACGCCGTCTCCAGATTCCCGTTTTGGAACCTGCAGAGCAGCTGCAGGCAATGGCGGAGCACAAATCCCTTGACACAGCCGCCCGTGCGCCTTATAATGGCGTTACCGATTAGGGTGGAAACATATGGCCTTGTCCCTATGGGATGGATTTCCTATCCCAAGGGGCAGGGCTTTTTTGTATGATTGAGAGGAGAGCATTTATGATAAAGCTGACACTGCCGGATGGCTCCATACGTGAGGCAGAGGCGGGGACAACGCTGCTGGACGTTGTCAAGGGAATGAGCAACTCGCTCGCAAAGAAGGCACTTGCCGCGAGTCTCGACGGCAAGACGGTCGACCTGACAACGCCTGTGACGCACGATGCTGCATTTCAGGTGCTTACCTTTGAGGATGAGGGAGGGCGTCATGCCCTGCGCCATACGGCGTCGCATATCATGGCACAGGCAGTCAAGCGTCTTTATCCTGAGAGCAACGTGCAGCTCGCCATTGGTCCTGCCATCGAGAACGGCTTCTACTATGACTTCGATCTCGAGCGCCAGCTGACGGATGCCGACTTGCGCGACATCGAAAAGGAAATGAAGAAGATCGTCAAGGAGAATCTGAAGCTCGAGCGCCGCGAGATTCCGCGCAATGAGGCGATCGAATATTTCCGCGCAAAGGGCGAGAACTACAAGGTCGAGCTGATCGAGGATCTGCCGGAGGACGAGACGATCACCACCTATACGCAGGGCGAGTTCACGGATCTCTGCGCGGGGCCGCACGTCATGTCCACGGGCAAGGTCAAGGCGTTCAAGCTGCAGAGCATCGCCGGGGCATACTGGCGCGGCAGTGAGAAGAACAAGATGCTGCAGCGCATCTATGGAACTGCGTTCGACAAGCAGGAGGATCTGGACGCCTACCTCAACATGCTGGAGGAGGCAGCGAAGCGCGACCACCGCAAGCTCGGCAGGGAACTCGATCTCTTCAGCCTGCACGAGGAGGGCCCGGGCTTCCCGTTCTTCCATCCGAACGGCATGCTCCTGCGCAACGCGATTCTCGAGTATTGGCGCGAGGTGCACCGCCGCTACGGTTATCAGGAGATCAGCACTCCTGTCATCCTGAGCCGCAAGCTCTGGGAGACGTCGGGGCACTGGTTCCACTACCGCGAGAATATGTATACGACCGAGATCGACGAAGAGGATTACGCAATCAAGCCGATGAACTGCCCCGGCTGCATGCTCGTCTACCGTTCGAAGCTGCACAGCTACCGTGATTTGCCGCTGCGCCTCGCGGAACTCGGGCTCGTGCACAGACACGAACTCTCGGGAGCCCTGCACGGGCTTTTCCGTGTACGCAACTTCACACAGGACGACGCGCATCTCTTTGTTACGCCCGATCAGATTGAGGGTGAGATTCAGCACACGATCGACCTCTTCGACGAGGTCTACCACACATACGGCCTCTCGTACAAGGCGGAGCTCTCCACGCGTCCTGAGGACTCGATGGGCTCGGATGAGATGTGGGAACTCGCGACGGATGGACTGCGCAAGGCACTCGAAAATCGCGGGTTGGACTTTGTGGTGAACGAGGGCGACGGTGCGTTCTACGGTCCGAAGATCGACTTCCACCTGCGAGACTCCATCGGGCGTACATGGCAGTGTGGCACGATCCAGCTGGACATGAGTCTGCCTGAGAAATTTGACCTGACCTACATCGGTGAGGACGGGGAGAAGCATCGCCCCGTCATGCTGCACCGTGTCGTCTACGGCTCGATTGAGCGCTTCATCGGCATCCTGATTGAGAACTATGCGGGCGCGTTCCCCGTGTGGATGGCACCCGTGCAGGTGCGCATCCTGCCGATCACGGAGCGTCATGCGGCGTATGCCGAGCAGCTGCGTCAGGAGATGTTCGATCTCGGCTTCCGTGTTGAGGTTGATGACCGCAACGAGAAGACAGGCTACAAGATCCGTGAGAGTCAGGTCAAGAAAACTCCGTACACGCTCGTCGTCGGTGATCAGGAGCAGGAGAATCATACGGTTGCCCTGCGCAAATATGGCGAGAAGGACAGTACGGTCATGTCGGTCGGAGACTTTATCGTGCTCGTGCAGGAAAAAATTGCAACGCGCGCACAGGAGTATTGACAAGATACCTGCATTTGTGGTACTATGGCTTCTGTTACAAGCAGAAGCCACCGCTTCTCACCTGCAGTCACATTGTCTGACGGGTCGAATGAAAGATATTTCACGAGATTTTTCAAGGGTGGCTTTGTGCCGCCCTTTTCTATTGCAGGATGGCGTCAAGACGTGCATCCGTACCAGGAGGTGTTCTTGCCATAAGCAGGGAATCTTTGCGAATCAATGAGGAAATCCATATCCGTGAGGTGCGTGTCACCAGCGCGGAGGGAGAACAGCTCGGCATCATGCTGACGCGCGACGCCCTTCGCATGGCGGAGGAGCAGCATCTCGACCTGGTCGAGGTTGCGCCGAAGGCAAAGCCGCCCGTCTGCCGCATCATGGACTTTGGAAAGTTCCGCTATGAGCAGCAGAAACGCGAGAAAGAAGCGAAGAAGAAGCAAAAGACCATCAGCATCAAGGAGGTCAAGCTGCGTCCGAACATCGACGAGCATGACTTCAATGTGAAGCTGAAGAATGCACTTCGCTTTGTCGAAGAGGGCAACAAGGTCAAGGTGACGATCATGTTCCGCGGCAGAGAACTCTCTCATCCGGAACTCGGGCGTGCGGTTCTCGACCGCGTTGCCGAGCGGATGACGGAACTCGTGACCATCGAGCGCGGTGCAAAACTGGAGGGGAAGAACATGACGATGATCCTTTCCCCGAAGGTGCAGAAGCCGACCAAGACAGTCAAGCCCGCGAAGGAAAATAAAGGAGGAAATGGCGATGCCGAAGATTAAAACACGCCGCGCTGCTGCAAAGCGTTTCAGCGTAACAGGGAGCGGAGAATTCCGCCGCAACAAGGCGTACAAGAGACATATTCTGGAGAAGAAGACGCCGAAGCGCAAGCGCAACCTGCGCAAGGCTGCCCTTGCCGATACGTCGGACTACAAGCGCATCCGCAAGATGCTCCCCTACGCATAACTGGGGCAACGAATAAAATCCCCATGAGGGTAGGAACTAGGAGGAAATGCAATGCCAAGAGTTAAAAGCGGTGTCACGGCACATCGTCGTCATAAGAAGATTCTGAAGCTCGCAAAGGGCTATCGCGGCTCGCGCAGCAAGCAGTTCAAGAAGGCAAATGAGACCGTCATGAAGGCGCTCTACTATGCGCGCCGTGACCGTCGTGCGAAGAAGGGGACGTTCCGCCGTCTCTGGATCGCCCGCATCAACGCAGCTGCCCGCGCGAACGGGATTTCGTACAGCCGCCTGATGGCAGGTCTGACGAATGCCGGCGTCGAGGTCAACCGCAAGATGCTTGCCGACCTCGCCATTGCCGATGCCGCTGCGTTCACGCAGCTCGTGAGCGTGGCGAAGGAGAACCAGTAATACGGATAGAGGGACTGTTGTACGGCGTCGATGCAGACGTTCGTACAACAGCCTTTTCTTTTACGATGGATAAAATACAGAGAATTACAAGCCCGGCAAACCCTCTCATACGGCTCGTATCAGCCGTCGTGCATACGCAGCGCCGCGCGGTAAAAGAGGGGCTCTTCACTGTCGAGGGGCTGCGCCTTGCTGAGATGGCCGCAGCATCCGACTGGCGCATTCGTCACACACTCGTGACAGAGCGTGCACTTGCAGGGGCGCGATTACATGCGTTAGTGGAGTCACTCCTTGCACGGGACATTCCTACAGCCTTTGTCACAGAGGAAATCTTTGCGAATCTCGCAGAGACGGACAGCCCACAGGGAATTCTCCTGCTTATGGAGCGCCGTAAGAAACAGGGAGTGGCTGATCTGTCCCAAAGTGGATATGAGGACGAGCCACCACTCTACATCGCACTCGACCGCGTGCAGGATCCCGGCAACGTCGGGACGATCCTGCGCACGGCGGATGCCGTCGGTGTGACAGGTGTCATCCTCCTGCGCGGCTCGGCAGATGTCTACAGCGGCAAGGTCGTCCGTGCGACGATGGGCTCGCTCTTCTATGTGCCGTTTGCCGACCATGTTCACTCCTCGGCGCTGATCGACTTTGCACAGCGTACGGGGCTTTGCCTTCGTGCAGCTGCCTGTGAAGCGAGCGCCGAGACGCATTTTGCTGCCGATTTCCGGCGGGGCAGCATCATCATATTCGGCAATGAGGCGAACGGTGTGTCGGAGGAGCTTCTTTCTGCCGCACAGCATATCTATATTCCTATGCGGGGACACGCCGAGTCACTGAACGTCTCGACGGCAGCGACCGCCGTTCTGTATGAGGCATTGCGTCAGCGACGGACTCCCCAAAAAAGAGGCTGTTGCACGAAGTCGTTTGAGGCATCATCAGAATGTGTGGGTAAAATCCCATCACCTCAGGCAGCCTCAT
>CAUVFG010000100.1:0-5276 GCA_963551125.1 uncultured Selenomonas sp.
CGTTTGTCTGCGCCTTTTCTATTTCATTCTGCAAATGTCGCCTGTCATGCGACCACACACCGCTCTCCTCCTGCTATACTCTGAACCATAGAAGAGCTCACAGATGTATAGGAAGCACTGATAAATTCAGCCCAATCATCTTGGCGCATCTTTTTCGCCCTCTCTGTGTCGACAAATCCTCCACATAGCCTTTGCTATGCGTCCGGTTTGTCTCCTTGACAGGACAAAAAATCTACACCAATCTGAGGGTCTATTTTATCAGCGATTCCTATAGAGGAGGAAAACATCATGGCAGAGGTAAAAAACAGCGGGCAGACGGAGCTGGTGTTCATTCTGGATCGCAGCGGGTCGATGTCGGGGATGGAGAGCGACACGATCGGCGGGTTCAACGGCATGATCGGGCAGCACAGGGGCGAGGGGGCGGACGTGCTCGTCTCGACGGTACTCTTCGACCACGAGAACGAGGTCATCCACGACCGTGTGCGGATTGCGGACGTGCCCGTGCTCACGTCCAAGGAGTACTACACGCGCGGCAGCACGGCACTGCTCGACGCGATGGGCAGCGCGATTCACCACATCCGCAACGTCCACAAGTACGCACGTCCCGAGGATCGCCCCGCGCGTACGATGTTCATCATCACGACAGACGGCATGGAGAACGCGAGCACGCGGTATACGGCAGATCAGGTGCGGGCGATGGTGAAGCGGCAGGAAGCGGAGGGGTGGGAGTTCATCTTCCTCGGCGCGAACATTGACGCCGTGCAGGTCGCGGGCGGGCTCGGCATCCGCGCCGACAACGCCGTCGAGTTCGCCTGTGATGAGGCGGGCATCCGCGAGAACTTCAGCACGCTTGCGCACCTGACGAGCACATTTGTCGGAACGGGCATGATTCTCCCCGGGTGGCAGGCAAAGATCAGCAAGCACCTCGCAAAGAAGAGGAGCGGGCGCAGCTAAAAACAGGAGGGGCTGCTGTACGAAGCGTTCATTTCGTGCAGCAGCTTTTTTGACAGCAAAACAAATGAAAACAAATCTCTTGCGGCGATGATTCGCATATGTTAAAATTTTGTGAAAAGAAAATGAAGGGGGAATGCCCATGCGTCCGCCGTATCAAAAACCACCTGCCGCCCTGATTGCAAAGATTCGCCGCTATATTGCGGAGCATCTGCAGGATGCCGCCGATCATCTCGCGGATGAGCCGCATGAAATCTTGCGCCGCACCCCGCCTCTTTTTGAGGGGGAGCAGCGGCACCGCGATCTGCACCACGGGCGTCCGCCGAAGGAGGCGGCGCTTGGGGCAGACGTAGCGGTATTTGGGATTTTGCCTCCCGGCATGGGCGAGCATCTGGGCAGCCTCTTTTCACGTCTCAAAAGCAAGCTCAACAAGGTGGACGAGACCTTCTCCGAGCGCCTCCTGCGCCTCATCGACGAGAGCGGCATGACCGACGTGGAGGCGTACAAGCGCGCAGGTGTTGACCGCAAGCTGTTCTCCAAGATCCGCAAGGACAAGCACTACCAGCCGGGATACCGCCTCGTCTACGCCTTCATCTTCGCCCTGCGACTCAACATCGACACGGCGCGCGACCTCCTCGCGAGTGCGGGCTACACGATTTCGCACGCACGCCGGTTCGACATCATCATGGAGGTCTGCATCAAGGATGGCTGCGACATCGACACGGTGAACAACGTATTGTATGAGATGGGGCTGGAAGTGCTTTGTGGAGCGAAAAATTGAGGGTGATGACGATGAGTGATCCACGCCAAAGCATATTGCAGGCCTATGAACGCATTGAGGATCGGTTGACAGCACTGTCCATGAAACTCGACACCATCATTGACACAGAGATGGGCAGCGTGCACAAACAGGAGATTCGCGCACAGATTGCGCGGATGCAGCAGGACTTTCGTGCGGCGCGTTGGGCAGTTCCCGACCGGAACGAATGGTGCGTATGCAATGTCGCCTTCTTTGGTGAGACGACCGCCGGGAAGTCGACCCTGATCGAGGCACTGCGTCTGCATTGGGCTGACAATGCACAGAAATACGCGGAGCAGTGGGGCTCGTCAATCGGAAGCGGAGCCGGGGATTGCACAAAGGAACCAATCGCCTATGATGTGCGGCTCGGCTCAGGTATCCTCCGTCTGATAGACCTTCCCGGGATCGAGGGCGTACTTGAGGAACAGAATCCGGAGTTCTCAACAAAGCTGGAAGATGCGCTGCGTACGGCGAATGTCATCCTCTACCTCGTGGGCAATGGGAAGAAGCCCGAGCGCGGTACGATAGCGAAGGTTGCTCAATATCTGCGGCAGGATGCGCGGGTCTATGCGGTCTACAATGTGCATTGTCCTGCCAAGGCAGAGCGCATTCCCGAGATCGATGGATCATATATAGAAGAACTGTATGCAGAAATGAAGCACATTCAATGTGCGATGGAGGAACAGGCGCGAAAGATCCTCGCAGACCGGCTTGGGGAAAGTTTTGAAGACATCTATGTGATGAATGCCCACCTTGCGTTTATGGGAGCTGCGTACGATCCGCTGTTTGGCTTATCGGTGATTATGCCCGAGCGAAGCACACTGAGGCAGGAGCAGGAAAGCTATGCCCGTGAATTTGCGGGAGACACTGACGCGATGCGGGCATCCGCTCGTCTGGATATGATCGTCGACCTGCTTCAGGATCGGGCGGCGCGTATTCAGGAACTGCAGGCAGAACAGCAGACACAGCGGCTTCGGCGGCTGATCGACGGACTTTTTGGCCCGGAGGGCGCGCTCCTTCTATTGCGATCCCTTGCAGATCAGATGCGGAGGAAACAGGATGAATTTGTTGGGGCACAGATCAATGTAAATGTGGCAACATTCCAGTTTGAGCAGCGCATCACAGCAATACCGAGGGCAGTGGCTTCAAAGTTCCGTACGAAGTATCAGGATCTCATGTATGACTGTATTGAAAAGCATTGGGATGGAACGATTGATGAGCGTCGTGTCCGACAGTTCATGAAAGAACATGCGGAGGAAATGCGGGGCTTTGTCGCCGAGGCGGTTCAGCAAAAAATCAATGAGGCGCTCTCCCGCCTGATGGAGGAATATGAGGCTGTGTGGGCAGATTTCGAGCGCAAGGAGGCGATGGAGCAGACCCGTCTGCAAACCTTGGGGCTTCACTTTACGGGGAGCGGATTTCAGGCGCAGGGGCATGGACTCGGAACGTCTGTGATGAACGGGCTCGGCGCGGCAGTGGGTGGAGCAGCAATGCGAGAGATACTGTTCGCTGTGGCAAAAAAAGGTGGAGCAAATCTCATGGCAGGGTTGGTCAAAGGTGGCATGGGACTCGGACCCTTCATTGCAATGAACGTTGGCTTTGAAGTGCTCAAGCACATCTTGGGGGCGGAGTCACAAACGTCCAAAGCAAAAGCCGCAGCATGCAAGTTCTTTGAGCGGCAGGAGACTGCCCTTGCGGACGACCTCTATCGCGTGTTGGACGAGCTTGATCTTGTGGGGCAGGTAAACAAATCCTATTATGATGTATTCACGAACATGGTGGAACGACAGGATCGGGCGTATCAGCAGATGATTGACGAGATCGAGGACTTGTCTGCGTTTTTCTGCCGGAGGTAATGTGTGCCGGGATGACAGTTAGGAGGAGATTCTCATGAGCATGACGGCAAAACACCGCTATGAGGCTGTCTTGCGTAAATTGAAGGAACTTTCCGCATGCGGCGGGGCGTGCGTGGAGGATTGTGAACAGATCGAGAAAAAGCTGGCAGAGCTTGCGGGTGAAACAGTCTCAATCGCATTGGTGGGTGCATTCTCCGACGGCAAGACGAGCGTCATCGCGGGGCTGGCGGGTGAGACGCTCGATGGAATGGAGATCGCGATTGATGAGGCGACAGACGGGATTCATGTCTATGAGCCGCATGCAGCGAAGATGCCCTGCCGCATGGTTGATACACCCGGACTCTTCGGGGAGAAGGGCAAAGAAATGGAGGGCGGCTTTCGGCGCTTCGAGGAGATCACGCACGGCTATCTCAAAGAGGCACATGTGATCCTCTATGTCGTTGAGAGCGAGAACCCCCTCAAGAACAGTCATAAGGAACTCTTGTGGCATTTGCTGCGAACGCTTGGCAAGGCAGACCGCACGATCTTCGTCATCAATCGGATGGACGATGTCGTTGATGTCACCAATGCGGAAGCCTATGCAGAGATGGCAGAGATCAAGAAGAACACCGTGCGCATGAGGCTGCAGGAGCTGATCGGACTGTCGATGGAGGAGGTCGGTCGGGCGCGCATTGTCTGTGTGGCAGCAGATCCCGGACGCAAGGGCATGGCGGTCTGGAAGGATCATAGGGATGTGTATGCGAAACGCTCCCATATGGATGACCTGAGGACGGCTGTCTCGGAATTTCTTGCGGCGCATTCTGCCGAGCGTCTGCTCGATGCCGCTGCGCTGGAAACGGCGTACACCGTATTGCGGGAGAATGTGGAGAAGGTACAGCGCCGCTGCAACGACTTTGCGCGCAATGCCGTCCCGCAGCTGGAAGAGAGCATTCGCCGCCAGAAGAGTGAAAAGGAACGGATTGAGAAATGTGCGGAGCAGGCTGCGCGGGACTGTGATGAGGAACTGGCAGATCTCCGCTGTGCGCTCATCAGCGAGATCAACGGGCTGACACAAGAGAATATCGTGAAATTCATCGACATCGAGTTCGGGCAGATGAATGGGGCGATCGGACATGCCTTTACGCGTACGCTGCAGGGCATCTTGAAGAAGCACTTTTCAGGGATCGGGGCAAAGGTGTCTCCCATGTTTGATCGTATCGAAAAGGAGTACGGCACGCAGACGGGGCTCTATACTGCTTACGTAAATCCCCTGCGCGAATGGATCCCTTGCGTTTCCGACACACAGCTCGTGGAGCGGGTGAAGAAGATGCTTCTTGATGGTGGGGAACTGCTGGGCGGGCTTGGTGTTGACTTCAAGATCGACACTGCTGTTGAAACGAGGATTGCCGATATCGCCAAATTCGCGCCCGTGCTGACCGCATTCGCCCGGGCAGGGATGATGATCTATGAGTTGTATTCTGCACGGCAAAAGCGGGAGGCCTTCAAGGCGATGCAGAAGGAACTCAAAGAGTTTGTTGAAAAGGCAATCGATGAGGAGCGGGGCACAATCATAAATGGCGGAGATGGATTCTACCGGAAATACGGGGTGCCGCTTCCGGAAATCAATCAATTTATCAACGAAGGAGCAGCGCAGCTTGAGGCGGTGAAGATGGAGATGAACGCGCTTGCCG
>CAUVFG010000101.1:0-5256 GCA_963551125.1 uncultured Selenomonas sp.
CATATATCGAGATTCCGAAGAAACAGGGAAAAAGTGAACTCGCCGCCGCCATAGCACTACTTCTCTGCTGTGGTGATGGGGAGGCTGGAGCCGAGGTATATGGTTGTGCTGCTGATCGGCAACAGGCAAGCATTGTCTTCGAGGTCGCTGCCGATATGGTACGGATGTGCCCCGCACTCAGCAAGCGCGTGAAGCTCCTCGCCTCCCAGAAGCGGATGATCTACCTTCCGACGAACAGCTTCTATCAGGTGCTTTCGGCAGAAGCCTACTCGAAGCACGGCTTCAATATTCACGGCGTCGTATTCGACGAGCTTCACACGCAGCCGAACCGCAAGCTCTTCGACGTTATGACGAAGGGCTCGGGCGATGCGCGTATGCAGCCGCTTTATTTCCTCATCACGACAGCGGGAACGGATACACAGTCCATCTGCTATGAGACGCACCAAAAGGCGAAGGATATTCTGGAGGGGCGCAAGGCAGACCCGACCTTCTATCCCGTGATTTACGGGGCTGAAGTCGATGAGGACTGGACGGATCCTGCGGTGTGGAGAAAAGCCAATCCTTCGCTCGGGATTACGGTCGGCCTGGACAAGGTGCAGGCAGCGTGCGACTCTGCGCGGCAGAATCCCGCCGAGGAGAACAGTTTCCGTCAGCTACGTCTGAATCAATGGGTGAAGCAGTCCGTGCGGTGGATGCCGATGGACAAATGGGATGCCTGTGCCGCTCCTGTGGATGCGGAGGCGTTGGAAGGACGCCTATGCTACGGCGGGCTCGACCTTTCGTCCACGATGGACATTACAGCATTTGTTCTGGTGTTCCCACCGACAGAGGAGGATGAGGCGTTTGCTGTCCTTCCATATTTCTGGATTCCCGAGGAGAGCATTGACCTGCGTGTGCGTCGCGACCACGTTCCGTATGACGCGTGGCAGAGGCAGGGATACCTCATGACCACTGAAGGGAATGTCGTGCATTACGGATTTATCGAGGCGTTCATTGAGAAACTGGGCGAGAAGTATAACATCCGCGAGATTGCCTTTGACCGATGGGGCGCGGTGCAGATGGTGCAGAATCTTGAGGGGATGGGGTTCACTGTTGTCCCATTCGGGCAGGGCTTCAAAGATATGAGTCCACCGACCAAGGAGCTGATGAAGCTGACGCTGGAAAAGAAAATAGCGCACGGCGGGCATCCCGTCATGCGCTGGATGGCAGACAACATCTTCATTCGCACCGATCCTGCGGGGAACATCAAGGCGGACAAGGAGAAGTCCACAGAGAAGATTGACGGCGTGATTGCACTCATCATGGCGCTCGACCGTGCGATTCGGTGTGGGAATGATCCTGCGGTGTCCGTCTATGATACGCGGGGCGTGTTGGTGTTCTGAACAGGAGGTGATGCACATGAATTTTTTCAGCAGATTTTTTCGATCCCGGGACAAGCCTACGAATCTTCTCGGCGGCCTAGTCTTTTTGTTTGGACCGACGGCGGCGGGAAAGGTGGTCAATGAGCGGACTGCGATGCAGACGACAGCAGTCTATGCCTGTGTGCGCATCCTCGCGGAATCCATCGCGGGACTGCCACTTCATGTCTACGCATACAAGGGGCAGGGAAAAGAGCGCATGCCGGCGCATCCGCTGTACTTTCTGCTCCACGATGCGCCAAACCCCGAGATGACAAGTTTCGTATTCCGCGAGACGCTGATGACGCATCTTCTTCTGTGGGGGAATGCCTACGCACAGATCCTGCGCGACGGCAGGGGGCGGGTGATCGGACTCTACCCGCTGCTGCCGGATCGGATGGATGTCGGCCGCGACAGCAAAACGGGCGATCTGTATTATCTCTATACAAGGAGCGCGGAGGAGAATCCGCATTTCAAGGCAGCGGGTCAGATTCGTCTGCGCCATGAGGATGTGTTGCATATTCCGGGGCTTGGTTTTGACGGACTGGTCGGGTATTCTCCCATTGCTATGGCAAAAAACGCCGTCGGTATCGCACTTGCAACGGAGGAATATGGTGCGACATTCTTTCAGAATGGGGCACGCCCCGCAGGTGTGCTTGAACATCCGGGAGTCCTAAAGGATCCGTCGAAGCTGCGCGAGAGCTGGCAGTCCGTCTACGGCGGTACGAAGAATGTGGGCAAAATCGCCGTACTCGAGGAGGGCGTGAAGTATCAGCCGATTGCCATACCGCCCGAGGAGGCGCAGTTCCTTGAAACGAGGAAGTTCCAGATCGATGAGATTGCGCGGCTCTATCGCGTGCCGCCGCACATGATCGGCGATCTGGAAAAGTCCAGCTTCAACAACATCGAGCAGCAGTCCCTCGAGTTCGTGAAGTACACGCTGAACCCGTGGGTCGTGCGGTGGGAGCAGGCGCTACAGAAAGCATTGCTGACGGATAAAGAGCGGAAAGATTACTTCATCCGCTTCAACGTGGACGGGCTGCTGCGCGGGGACTACAAGAGCCGCATGGAGGGCTATGCCGTCGGCCGGCAGAATGGGTGGCTCTCTGCGAACGACATCCGCAGCCTTGAGGACATGAATCCCATCGAGGCGGATGAGGGCGGCGATCTCTATCTCATCAACGGAAATATGACGAAACTCGAAGATGCAGGACTCTTTGCAGGGCGGCAGCAGAAAGGAGAGGGCGATGAAGCGTAAATTTTGGAACTGGGTGCGAAACGAGGGAGAGAAGCGTGTCTTGCTTCTGGATGGTGAAATCTCGGACGAGACGTGGTGGGGCGATGAAGTCACACCTCAGATGTTTCGATCTGAGCTGAATGCCGCCGAGGGAGATATTGACCTCTGGATCAACTCTCCGGGCGGGGACTGCTATGCGGCGGCGCAGATCTACAATATGCTCCGGGAGTACCCCGGCACGGTCGCAGTCAAGATTGACGGAATCGCCGCCTCTGCCGCATCCGTCGTAGCAATGGCAGGGGCGACCGTCGAGATTTCCCCCGTTGGCATGATGATGATCCATAACCCCGCGACGATCTCGATCGGCGACACACACGAGATGGAGCGGACGATCACGTTCCTCTCCGAAATCAAGGAGAGCATCATCAACGCCTATGAACTCAAGACAGGGCTGTCCCGCGCGAAGATTTCGCGTCTCATGGATGCCGAGACGTGGATGAATGCGAAAAAGGCGGTGGAACTCAGGTTTGCGGATTCTGTTCTCTACGAGCATAGGGAACATTCCGCAGACGATGCGGCAGACGGGTTGATCTTCTCCCGCGCCGCTGTTACGAACTCCCTGCTCTCCAAGATCGGGCAGGGGAAGACGAGGAATCATGTCGATGCGGAGCCGCTGAAAAGGCGGCTCTTTTCTATGGCACATTGAAGGAGGACTATTTATGGACAAGGTTTTGGCAATGCGCGAGAAGCGCGCCGCTCTCTGGGAGAACGCAAAGGCTTTTTTGGAGGAGCATACGCATGATGGCCGTCTCTCGGCCGAGGATGCAAAGACGTATGAGCAGATGGAGCAGGAAGTGCTGGCACTCGGCAAGGATATCGAGCGCATGGAGCGTCAGGCAATTCTCGACGCGCAGCTTTTGCAGCCGACGACGACGCCAATCACGAACATGCCGAATGGAAGTGTCGGTGCAGAAAAAACGGGCAGGGCGAGTGATGCGTACCGTGAGGCGATGCTCCGCGCCCTCCGCTCGAAGTTCCAGCGGGTTGACAATGAGCTCATCGAGGGGACGGACGCGAGCGGCGGCTATCTTGTGCCGGAGGAGTATGACCACCGGCTGATCGATGTGCTGCATGAGGAGAATGTGCTGCGCCCGCTTGCGACGACGATCACGACGAGCGGCGAGCACAAGATCAACATCACGGCGACGAAGCCCGCTGCGGCGTGGATTGATGAGGGGGCGGCGCTGACCTTCGGAGACGCAACGTTCGCGCAGATGATTCTCGATGCGCACAAGCTCCACGTCGCAGTCAAGGTATCGGAGGAGCTGCTCTATGACAATGCGTTCAACCTCGAGCACTATCTGATTACCGAGTTCGGCAAGGCACTCGGCGACAAGGAGGAGGAGGCATTCCTGCTCGGCGATGGGACGCACAAGCCGACGGGGCTTTTGGCGGCGGCGTCCGCACGCGAGACGGAGGAAGCGAAGCTCAAGGCAGATGAGCTGATTTCGCTGGTCTACGCACTGAAGCGTCCCTACCGCAAGAATGCGGCATTCATCGCGAACGATCAGACGCTTGCGGCGATTCGCAAGCTGAAGGATGCAAACGGCGTCTATCTCTGGCAGCCGTCGTATCAGATGGGCGAGCCTGACCGCATTTTCGGGTATCCTGTCTATACGACGCCCTATATGCCGATCGCGGAGGCGGGGAAGATTGTTCTGGCGTTCGGCGACTATTCCTACTACAACATCGGGGATCGCGGCGTCCGCTCCATGCAGGTTCTCAAGGAGCTCTTTGCAGAACACGGCATGGTCGGTTTCGTTATGAAGGAGCGCGTGGACGGCAAGCTGGTGCAGAAGGAAGCCGTGCAGGTGCTGAAGATCAAGGCGTAAGCTGCGGCGGCAGAGGGGCTGAAGATCAAGGCGTAAGCTGCGGCGGCAGAGGGGAGGTGGTTTTATGCTTGTGCCGCTTGAGGAGGTCAAGCAGTACCTTCGTATTGATGGAAACGACGAGGATCTGCTTCTTTCGAGTTTTGCAGAGACGGCGGAGCAGCTTTGTACGGCGCTCCTGCGCGTAAAGGATCTGTCGGAGGTGGAGGATCGTGCTATCGTACGGATTGCGATTCTCTACGCAGTATCCTATCTCTACGAACACAGGGAGGAAGCCGACCACAGGGGGCTTGCACTGACGCTGCGGTCGCTTCTCTTCGGCGTGCGGAAGGAGGGCTTTTAGATGAGAGTGTCGATGAGCGAGCTGCGGCATCGCATCACCATCCTCCGTCCCGTCACGGATACGGACGAGGAGGGAAATATTCTCTCCTCTCCTCTGGTGGAGGTCGGAAAGGCGTGGGCGCTCGTTCTTCCCTTTGCGGCAAAAATCTCCGACGGATACGCGGAGAAGGTGCAGGAGGTGGATTACCGCATCGTTGTTCGTTACCGCGCGGATGTACGAGTGACGGATCGTATTCGTTGGGGAGATAAAACACTCACACCTATTGCGCCACCCTATCCGCTCGGCGGGAAGAAGCGGTGGCTTGTCATGGAATGCAGGGAGTTGGTGGAAGATGGCTGGCTCTTCATCAGAATGTGTGGGTAGCAAAAACATCGTACTCCTGACAAACAT
>CAUVFG010000102.1:0-5242 GCA_963551125.1 uncultured Selenomonas sp.
CAAACGTGTTCGGCAAATCCGCAAGTGCCTGTTCGACCACGGGGTTCGTGTAGTGCCCAAAGTTTGCAACGCCCTTCGCACTGAGAATGTCGCGCAGGAATGCGTACGGATCGCCCGTGGGCATGGTGATGACGGAGTAAAGGCCGATCTCGTATTCGCCCGCCTTGTAGTAGTTCGACTTCTCATGCGAAACGATGTTGACGTTGATGCCGATTTTCTTGAGCTGTGCCTGCATCTCCGTCGTGATGTTCTCGTTGAACAGGCGCTTGTAGACACCCATCTCGACCGTGAGCGGCTGACCGTTCTTCTCGACGATGCCGTCACCGTTCGTGTCCGTATATCCTGCCGCCGCGAGCACCTGCTTTGCCTTTTCGGGATCGTAGGAGCGTGCCTTGAGTGCGGGATCGCCATAGGGCGTGGAGGCGAGGAACGCACTGTTCGACGCTGTCATTGCGCCCTTGAGGTACTGGTCGCCGATGGTCTTTTTGTCGACACCGTACATGATCGCCTGACGAACCGCAGGATCGGTGAGGCGGTCGAGGTTCATGTAGAGCTGATAGGTGCGCGTCTGCGGTGTCTTGACAACCGTAAACTTGTCGTTCGCGGCAATCGTCTCCGCCGTCTCGGGGCTGAGGTCGAGTGCTACGTCGATCTCGTCGCCCTGCAGCGCCATCGCAAGCGTGTTGAAGTCGGCGATCTTCGTGTACTCGACCTCGTCGACCTTCGGCTCGCCGCCCCAATACTTCGCGTTCTTCGTCATGACGGCGTGCTTGTCCGCCTCAAAGCTGCTCATGACGAACGGCCCTGTGCAGATGGGCGCATTCTCGAAATCCTTCGTCCCTGCAACGTCGACGATGACGGCGTACGGGTCGCACAGATCGTTGACGAGGGTCGCATACGGCTCTTTTGTACGAATTGTGAGTACATTGCCCTCTGCCGTATAGTCTGCATCCTTCAGCCATGCTGCGCGGTCATTTGTCTCCGCTGTGCGCTTGAGGGAGTCAATGACCTTCTCAGCTGTCATCTTCTCCCCGTTGGAGAAGGTGACGTTGTCCTTCAGCGTGATGCGCCAGACCGTCGGTTCGACATTCTCCGCCTTCTCGGCAAGCCACGGCTGCGGTTTCATACTGTCGTCGAGACGGAAGAGCGTTTCGCCGACACCGTAGCGCACGGCATACCAGCCCATCCACTCCTTCGCGGGATCCATCGAGCTCGTCACGGCGACTGTGCCGCCGACGCGCACGATTTTCTTGCTGTCTGCCGCCTGATCCGAGCCGCCGCAGCCGCTCATCGTGAGCGGAACGGCGAGCAGGAGCGCGGCGCAGAGACGTTTCAGTGTTTTGTTCATGGTTCCTCCTTAAAATAGGTAAGATATAGTTTCTATGAAAAGCGTATTCCTATACGCGTTTTTCCCGCATCTTGGGATCGAGCAGGTCACGCAGCTGGTCGCCAAACATATTGAACACCATCATGACGGCGACCATCACCGCGCTCGGTGCGAGTGCCGCCCACGGTGCCTGTTGGAGATACTTCTGCCCCTCGCTGATCATTGCGCCCCACTCCGCTGCGGGGATTTGAACCCCAATGCCGAGGTAGGACAGCCCCGCAAGCCCCATCATCATAGAGCTGACATGAAGCACAGCGGTGACGACGAGCGGGCCCGCGATGTTCGGCAGGATGTGTCCAAAGAGGATTCGCACATCGCTGCACCCTGAGAGGCGTGCCGCCTGTATGTATGTCTCCTCCTTTGCCGCGACCGCCGCGCTCCGCGCAATGCGCGCGTACTGTGTCCATGTCGTAAGGATGAGTGCGAGTACGGCGTTCACAAGGCCGCCGCCGAGCACACCCGCAACCGCAATGGCAAGGACGATGTCGGGGAATGCCTGAAAGATGTCGGTTACGCGCATCAGCATTGCATCCATCCGCCCCCGGTAGTAGCCCGCGAGCAGTCCGATGAGACTGCCGAGCGAGCCGGCGAGGAGAATGATGAAGAGCGCGGCAAAGATGCTCGTTTTTCCGCCCGCGAGAATGCGCGAGAGGATGTCCCTGCCGTAGTTGTCCGTGCCGAGGAGATGCTCTGCAGACGGTGCCTTTAGGATCAGCTGCGGATCGGTCACATACGGGTCATAGGGGGCAAGCTGCGCGGAGAAGAGGCTTACGATCAGGATAAGTGCCGCGAGGAGCGCGAATGTGCGAAAGAGGAGCGGCGTTTGCAGAAAGAAGTTCATCATTTAGAGATCCTTGATTTTCGGATTGAAATAACGATAGGAGAGGTCGGCGATGAGATTTACAAGGAAGAATGCGAGTGCCATCCAGACGACAACCGCCTGAATGACGGGATAGTCGCGATTCCCGATTGCCCCCATGATGAGGCTGCCGATGCCCGGCCAGTTAAAGATGGTCTCAATAATCACCGTGCCGCCGAGGAGCGAGCCGATGGAGATGCCCGTGAGTGTGATGACGATGACCATGATGTTCTTCAGGACATTGCGGAACAGGATCACGCGCTCCGTGATGCCGCGTGCGCGCAGCCCGATCACATAGTCCTTTGCCAGTTCGTCGAGTGCCGCTGCACGAATCTGACGGATGTAGCGTGAGGACATGACGAGTCCAAGCGTCAGCGCGGGCAGGATCATGCCGATCGGCTTCGTCGTTGCGAGTACGGGAATCCATCCGAGCCGATAGGAAAAGATAAACATGAGGACAATCCCGATGATAAAGCCGGGCGTTGCATTCAGGACGAATGTGAGAAAGCGAACGACATAGTCCATGCGGCTGTTGCGGCACGCGGCGATGGCGATGCCGAGCGGCAGGGAGATGAGGAGTGTGAGCCCCATCGCCGTACCCGCCATACGGAGCGTGTAGGGGAGTGCCTTCCAAAACGTTGCAGCGACCGGCAGATCGGTGATGTAGGATTTGCCCATATCGCCTTGGAGGAAATGGATGAGCCAGTGTCCGTACTGCACGAGAAAGGGCTGATCGAGACCCATCTCCGTACGCATCCGCTCCACGAGCTGCGGATCGGCGGCGATGCCGCCCGCCGAGAGCCGGATGCCGACGGGATCGCCGGGGGCGATGTAGATGAGTCCAAAGGAAAGCAGGGTGATGCCAAAAAAGACGGGGATGAATTGCAGACATCGCCCGAGGATGGTCTTGTATGTCATAGGCGCTCCATTATATTGTAGGTTTTTTGAAGTGGACGATTGTTTTTTATCATTTATCTGTCAGACAACGATTTTTAGTATATCGCCCATGGAAGAAGATTGTCAACCGAAGCGTAAAGATATGAATATGCGTGAATTTATCGGTGAATTCTGGTGCTATGATAAATGTAACAGACATGCGTGCTCCACGCAAACACTTAGTTGCGCAAGCGTTCGTGCGCTTGTACGCTTAAATACCGCTGGACTTCTTAAACGCGCTGCGCTTGAACGAAAGAAGTCCAACGGGGCGTACCACGCAAGCGGTCAACGTCATCCAATCACACGTCGCTAACGCTCGTGTTCTTGGGTCGTTTTCCCATGCGACCTGTTACCCAATCAGCTTCGTCCTATGGACTTGCTTCTTGGACAGGTCAGTATTTTCCCGCTTGCTTCACTAGGGTTTGCTTAGGAGCATCGCAGTCTACGCTCTTCCGTAACAGTTGTTATAGACACCATTTAAGTATTTGACACGCGCGGCCTCTTCTGTCTATAATGAAGCTTACACTGTGCAAATAGACTGCGGCACTGTGCCGCATGGGAGGGCTTACGGATGAAGATTTTGGCTGCGGATGGGATTTCGCCCGAGGGGATCGGGCTGCTGGCGGAGTATGAGGTCGACGTACGCGATAAGATTGCGCACGAGGAGCTGGTGGAGATCATTGGCGACTACGACGCGCTCATGGTGCGGTCTGCGTCGAAGGTATCGGCGGATGTGATTGCACGTGCGGATAAACTTAAGATCATCGGACGCGCAGGTGTCGGCGTGGACAACATCGACGTAAAGGCAGCGACGGAGCGCGGGATCATTGTCATCAACTCGCCGGGCGGCAATACAATCGCCGCGACGGAGCACACAATGGCAATGATGCTCTCGCTCGCACGCAAGATTCCTGCGGCGGATGCGACGATGCACGCGGGCGCGTGGGATCGCAAGTCGTTCGTGGGTGTAGAGCTGCGCGGCAAGACGCTTGGCGTGATCGGCATGGGGCGCATCGGCAGCGGTGTTGCAAAGCGTGCGCTCGCCTTTGATATGAACATCATTGCGTATGACCCGTACATCAATGAGGAGCGTGCAAAGGCACTCGGCGTGACCGTCGGAACGCTCGACGACATCTTTGCAGCGGCGGACTTTATCACGGTACATATGCCGCTCACGAAGGAAACGCGCGGCATGATCTCGATGCCCGAGCTGCGTAAGATGAAGAAGGGCGTGCGTCTCGTCAACTGCGCGCGCGGCGGCATTATCAACGAAAGTGATTTGGTGGCGGCGGTCAAGGATGGGATCGTCGCGGGAGCGGCGATCGATGTGTTCGAGAGCGAGCCGCTCGCGGAGGATCATCCGCTGCGCGGCGTTCCGGGTATTGTGCTCACGCCGCATCTCGGCGCGTCTACGGTGGAGGCACAGATCGGTGTATCCGTCGATGTGGCGGAGGGTATTCGTGCGGCTCTGCGCGGCGAACCCGTGACGGCGGCGGTCAACATGGCTCCTGTATCGAAGGAAGTCATGCGCGTCATTCGTCCCTACATCACACTCGCGGAGCAGCTCGGCTGCACCGTTTGCTCCCTCGCCGAAGGGCCGATCTCCCATGTGGAGGTCGTCTACAATGGCGAGATTACCGAGGTCAACACGAGTTTCCTTACGACGGCACTCCTCAAGGGGATGCTCAATCCGATCCTTGAGAGCGAGATCAATTATGTCAACGCGCCGAGTGTTGCGAAGTCGCGCGGCATCAAGGTGACGGAGATCAAGGAAAAGGAAACCTCACACTATTCGACGCTCATCACCGTGCGTGTCACGACGGCGGCGGGGACAGCAGAAGCGGGCACGGCAGAGGTGCAGGGCACGCTCTTCGGTACGGAGGGGCGCATTGTACGGATCAACGGCTTCCGTGTGGACATCGACCCGCACGCACGTCTCCTCATCTGCCCGCACATCAACCGCCCCGGTGTCATCGGCACGGTCGGCTCCATCATGGGCGAGGCGGGCATCAACATCTCGTCCATGCAGGTGGGCAAGTCCAAGCGCGAGGGCATGAGCA
>CAUVFG010000103.1:0-5234 GCA_963551125.1 uncultured Selenomonas sp.
TGAACGGATTCGCCGCCTTTGCCGCCGATCTGCAAGCAGAGGAACGCGAACGCATAGCGGCGTTCTCATGAAATAAAAAAAGTCGCCCGCCATGCTGGACACATGACGAGCGACCGAGGCGAATAATCCCGAGGGGACTACTCCACCACGCAAGGAGAGTATAGCACACCTTCGGGCTTGTTTGCCATAGGCAAAATACGCTTTGGAGGTGTTTTATTATGGCAACGATCCGCACGCGCAAGCGGGGAAAGACGTTCTCCTTCTCGTTCGACGTTGGCAGGAATCCCGCCACGGGGCGGCGCAAGGTGATAGAGCGCGGGGGATTCTCCACAGAGCAGGAGGCGTACGACGCGGGGACGGCGGCTTATTCGGCATGGAGGGCGGGGAATATCGGTATCACGTCCGAGCGCGTCCCTCTCTGTGAATATCTCGCCGCATGGGTGGAGAACGTCGCCCGTCCGAACGTCGCACAAGGGACGTATGGCGGCTATGTGACAACGATCCGCGCCCGCATCGCTCCATACATCGGCGGTATCATTCTGCAAGAATTACGTCCGCGCGATGTCGATCGTTGGATGTCACAACTTGCCGCCAACGGGTTTTCACGGCAAACGATAGCAGGGGCGCGGGTGGTACTCTCCAACGCTCTGAAATATGCGGTCTACCCCGCCGAACTCATCGCCGCGAATCCATGCGCGGGGTTATCCGTTCCGCGATCTGCACCCGCCGCCGTCATTCCGCGCGTTATTATCTCGCCCGCCATGCTTGCCGCGCTCTTTCAAAAGTTCCCCGAGGGGCATAAGTACCACGTCATTTTTCGCCTTGCCTACCACACGGGGGCACGAATCGGTGAGGTGCTGGGTCTATCGTGGGATGATGTCGACCTTGACGCGGGGCGCATCGTCATTCAGCGGCAAATCGTCCATGACAAGACCGGCGGCGGCTACTTCTTCACCGTACCGAAAACAAGCGCAGGACGGCGTACGCTCTACGTTGACGGCGTACTTCTTGCCATGCTGCGTAAATGGCGGGCGGTCTGTTCCATGAACGCCGTCCGCATGGGCGGCGCGTATCAATGCGTATATGAAACGGCGGCGGGGCAGCTGCACACCGAGCCACGCACCGAAACGCCGCCCGATGACTGGACGGTTCGCGCTCTCGTATGCGTCGACCGTTTCGGGCTTCCCGTTCGCTATAGTGCCGTTCAAACCACACTGAAAAAATGCAGGCTAAACGCGCATAGCTTTCGACACACACACGCGACGCGCCTTATTGAAGCAGGGGCTAAACCCGTTGACGTTGCCGCCCGTCTAGGGCACACCGACGCGACAATCACACAAAACTTATACACGCACGACACCGAGGCGATGAGGCAGGAGACAGCCGCCATTTTCGCGCGTGTGATCGGCGGTATGGACTTGTAGGCAAGACGTAGGCAAATCCGCAAAAAGAGAGCGACGAACCGCACAACGGCGCGGTTTATCGCTCTCATCGTTTATTATAGTACATCATAAACAGAGTTTTCGCAACTGAAAAGAGCGCATACTCATCGAGGTAAAATTGCAGTCTCATACAAGATAAATTTGACGCAAAAAATTTTTTACTCTATAATGAATCCGAATCACAGAAGATTTTGGAAGGGGGGCAATCCCGCAAATGCAGCGTTTTATGAGCGGCGGATTTCTGCTTGCCGCCCTCGTATTTTTCACGAGTTTCAGCGTATGTAATGCCGCAGAGGACATGCGCTTCGTCGATGCGGAGGATGACACGGGCTACTATGTCGATGCCGCGAGCATCGTGCGCGTCTCGGACACGGAGCGCGATGCCGTCGTCGCTGTCGTCAAGGCGACCGAGAACCGCCGCTATCTATACCGCACACGCCTCAACCCGCAGGCGGGAACGTATCAATTCGTCTCCGCACAGGTCGAGGTCTATGATACAAAGGAAGTTCTGCGTACGACGCCGGGAATGAATGTACCGCAAAAATACACGCCGGCTTCACCGCTAAAAAGCATCGCAGACTTTATCGAAGAATTGCTGAAAGAAAAGCAACAGAAAAAGTAGAGGAGGATCCTTCATGCGACAGAAAATCTGTGCACTCGTGCTGACCTTCGTGCTCGCACTCACGTCCTTCGGCACGGCACTCGCGGCAGAGCCGCCGAACGCGGTCCAGTCGAAGCTCTCGCTCATCGAACAGGACACCTACGGACAGGAGCAGACGGGCGCGCTCATTGACCGCATCAATCGTCTCGAGCGCGACTATGACGGCAAGCACCGCGCGGGCAGCCTGATGGCACGCATCGATGCAATCTATGACGAGGTCTATACGAACAGCACAACGCCGTCCGTCCTCATGAACCTCAACGCGATTGAGTGGAACATCAACCACGAGACAAGCCTGCGCTCCGTACAGGAACGCGTCAGCGAGATGGAGGTCGCGCTGCTCGGAAAGACCTCCGAAGGGACGTTCCAAAAGCGGATCTCCGCACTCTCGACGGCATCCTTCGGCACGAAGGTGATCCCCGTCACCCCCGTCTCCGTGCCCGCGAATACTCTCGTCAAGGTTGCGCTCGTGACCCCCGTCAACGCGAAAAATCTGAAGGTCGGCGACACGATTGAGTATCAGGTCGCGGAGGACGTCTTCGTCGGTGATGTCCTCGTCTTCACGAAGGGTTCGCGCGGCGAGGGCACAGTCACGAAGGTGAAACAGGCGAAGAACTTCGGCCGCAATGCTGCCGTCGACATCGACTTCAAGAGCACGAAAGCGCTTGACGGCACCTATGTCACCACCTACATCGGCGAAGAGGCAAAGAAGGAAATGCAGCATCTCGCCATGGCTGCGGGCGCGTCGCTCGCGGGCATCGCCGTCCTCGGGCCGCTCGGCGTCGTCGCGGGTGCGTTCGTCCATGGCAAGAACATCGACCTGCCCGCCGGCACCGAGCTCTACATCCAGACACAGAGCGACACCACCGTCTACGGTGTCCAGACCACCTACGATAGTGCCGCCCCATTCCAAAAGGCGGCAGCGCAGAACACGGCAGACAGCGATAACAGCGTCTACAACGACAACGTGTAACGCATACAAAAAGCTCACGCAACACGGCGTGAGCTTTTTGTATGCGGTCAATCAATCAGCGGACGAAGAAGCCCGCGAGTTTCATATTCTCATCGTAGGTGAGACGGTAGACGACCGCCGTCGCCTTGTAGCCCACGGCGAGCTCGCAGATCACGTACCACTTGCCGTCCTCCTTGCCTGCGGTCATGAGCGGCTTGCCGACACCGCCGCGTGCGCCCCACTTCGGTGCGAACTCCGCCTTTGCACCTGTGATCTGCTCCGCCGTCAGATGCGGACGCAGGTCGCTCGTTGCCTCCGCCTGCAGGCCGGTCACATCGTCCTTCTCAAAGCGCTCGATCGTCGCCATCACGTGCTGCTCCACCACCTGCACATCAAACGGTGTCTGCTCCTGCGCTGTCTCCGTCTGAGCGGCTGCTGC
This sequence comes from uncultured Selenomonas sp., assembly GCA_963551125.1. Lineage (GTDB taxonomy): Bacteria > Bacillota > Negativicutes > Selenomonadales > Selenomonadaceae > Centipeda. The sequence continues at coordinate 3,495 of CAUVFG010000103.1, forward strand.
GGGAGCTTCCTCAGCAAACACTGCAGGCGATGCGGCGAACGCACTGCCTGTGATGAGCGCGGCAGCGAGAATACGGGAAAGCGTACGGAATTTCATAGATTTTCCTCCTAGAAAAAAACCAACAAAACGGAGAAACGGTACACGACCGTCCAACCGTCATACGAACCAATCAATCTCCTATTTCACGCAGGAGAAACACGCGAGCGACTCTACGCACTCGACCGTAACCTCACGATAGAGCGCCTTAAGACGCGCCTCGAGTCCCGCCTTCGTATCATATGGCGGCGTGAAGAAGCCCATGCGCGTGTAGAGATGTTTCACAACGAACTCCGTGCGCGGATTGCCGCCGAGCACGAAGACCGAGCCCGTCAGACGCCCGCCGGGACGCAGCACACGGTGCACCTCGCTCCATGCCACATCCTTATCGGGAAATGCGTGAAAGCCGTTGATCGAAACCGCCGCATCGAAGAAATCATCCTCGAATGTCAGCTGCCCGACGTCGCCCTCCACGAAGGCAACGTTATGGATGCCGAGCGCATCTGCACGCGCGCGCGCCGCCGCGAGCATCGCGGGCGAGTAGTCAAGGCACGTGATGTCCGCATTCGGGAGTTCCGCATAGACCGGCAGCGAGAGGCAGCCCGTCCCGACGGGCACCTCGAGCAGCCGCCCATCGAAGCCCTCGTGCGCCGCACGCAGCGCAAGGCCGACATAGCGGCTCACCTCCTCGCGCCCCATCCCCCACACAAGCCGCGAGACGAACTTGCCCGACCATGTCGAATACGTCATCATCCCATCGTAGAGACTCGCGAGGCGCCCCACCGAGTGATACGCCCCTCTGATCTTTTCATACCGCCGCAGTTCCTCGTCCATCGTGACATCCTTTCTCACTGCTTATCGAACTGTATTCTAGCACAAAACACGCGCGGGTTCAAATCCACAATCCTTGCAGATAATAGCCAATCGTGATACAATTTTAAGGAATCGTTGAATTTATCAGTGCTTCCTTCAAATAGGAGTTGATTGCTATGGAAAAGACAGAGACCTTGCAGATCCGCCTTGCGCCGGAACTGAAAACCGCCGTCGAAGAGACTTTTCGCTCACTCGGGCTGTCTGCATCCGAGGCTGTAAATATATTCTTCCATCAGGTGCTCCTGCATGACGGGCTGCCGTTCGCCGTGCAACATCCCCAATTTAGCGACGAGACGCGCGCCGCGCTACGCGAATCCGACGCGATTGCAAGCGGCGAGCAGCCCGCTAAGACCTACGCGAGCGCCTCCGAACTCATCCGTGAGGCACAGGAGGAACTACGTGCTGCAAATTAAACAGACATCCCAATTCAAGAAGGACTTGAAGGCAGCCATCAAGCAGGGCTGTGACCTTGATCTGCTCACGCACGTCATCGACACACTTGCACGGCGGGAGCCACTTGCGCCTCATCATCGGGATCACGCACTGTCCGGCAAATATCGTCATCATCGCGAGTGTCACATTACGCCGGACTGGCTGCTGATCTATCAGATTCGCAATGACACACTGATCCTCTCACTTGCCCGCCTCGGCAGTCATGCAAAACTATTTCGTCTCTGACGACCCGCACTGCGGGCTTTTTTTCTGCGCGGGTTCAACCCCCTTCCGTATGGACACACTACCGTTTCAGTGGTAAAATTTAGGAAATTACGGCAAACGAAAGGGAGATCATCATGCAGCAGCGTACCTATATCACGATCCTTCTCGCGGCAG
>CAUVFG010000104.1:0-5078 GCA_963551125.1 uncultured Selenomonas sp.
CTCTGTGCATGGCATCGGGGGCAGGTGCTGCGGCGCGTAACGGCATGGGCGTCGCTGTTGTCGGCGGCATGCTCTTTGCCACCATTCTCGGTATCTTCCTCATTCCCGTGTTCTATGTCATTGTCGACCGTATCTCGCGTATGCTTGGCCTCCGCAAGAAGGCAAAGACCCGCACGGCGGATGACTATATGTGATTTTTCCGCTCTAAGCCTCCCCCGCATGCGGGGGAGGGGGACCGCGAAGCGGTGGAAGGGGCGAAAAAAGGGGTTATTGTATGAAGCGAAATACTTCGTACAATAACCCTTTTTGTATATCATCAAATAAATACGTATTGAATCAGCACCATATAGACCGCCGTTCCGCCTCCAATCGAGAGCAGCATCTGGCGAAATTTCAGATGAAGCAATGCAGTCACGAGTATTCCTGCAAGCTCCGGCAGACCGTGACTGCCGCTGAGGAAGGTCGTATCCTTCAGACAGTAGACGATGAGCATGCCGAAGACGGCAGCCGGGAGGACGTTGCCAAGATAGCGGATCATAGGCGGTGTTGGCTTCTTCTCCGAGAGCAGGAGAAAGGGGAGGGCGCGCGTGAGTACACTCGCAAGCGCACAGAGCCCGATGGTAATACACTGTTCAGTGAACGTCATGGCGTCTCTCTCCCTTCGATGAAGGAGCGGAGTGCGAGGCAGCCCACAAGGATGATGAACATGGTCGGGAGCATAAAAGCCTCACGCCCAAAGACGGCAAGTGCGATGCCTGCAGCTGCAAGTCCGAGGATTCCCGTATAGTGCTGCGGATCGTTCAGCCACTGTTCAATAAAGATGACAACGAAGAGTGCTGTCATTGCGAACTCAATGCCCTCCGTATTGATGGGGAGCTGCGTGCCGACCAGTCCACCGATGGTTGCGCCCGCGACCCAGTAGATCTGGTTCAGCAGGGTCACAAAGAACATAAACCAGCCCGCATCGATACTCTGCGGAACCTTCGTCGTGTAGTTGATGGAGAATGACTCATCACACATGCCATAGATGAGGTATGGCTTCCTCCATCCCGTGCCGCGATATTTCTCGAACATGGAAATGCCGTAGAAAATGTGTCGCCCCTGCACCATCAGCGCGAGCAGGAAGGTCTGCAGAGGGGCAAACGGACTCAGCAGGAGTGTCGTCGCGATGAATTCGAGCGAGCCGCCGAAGATCAGCGCACTCATCGCCATCGGGTACCAGAACGAGAAGCCCGAGACGTTCGTATAGATGCCGTAGGCAAGTCCGAGAAAGAGAAAACCGGCGAGGATGGGGACGGTGAAGGGGAAGGCGGCACGCAGGGCTGCGAGGCGAGGATCAGTGCTGTTCACGATTTGCTCCAGTCGCATTCGTCCGTATGTGCGGCGAGCACGCCGATGGCTTGGAGTGTCGAGTAGATGCAGGTCGAGCCGACGAATCGCATGCCGCGCTTCTTGAGGTCATTCGACACCTTGTCTGAGAGCGGCGAGGTTGTACGCAGTTCGCAGCTCTCGCGCACGGGCTTCCCATCCGTAAAGCCCCAGATATAGCGGTCAAACGAGCCAAACTCGCGCACGATGTCGAGGAAGATGCGGCTGTTCACAATGCTCGCCTCGATCTTGCGGCGATTGCGCACAATCCCCGCATCCTGCATTAGTTCCTCGACCTTTGCTGCATCGAACGCTGCGACGCGCTCAGGGATAAAGCCCTCGTAGGCGCGGCGGAAATTCTCACGTTTGTGGAGGATCGTCGCCCATGACAGCCCCGCCTGAAACGTCTCTAGGATAAAGAGCTCATAGAGGGCGTGGTCATCGTGGAGCGGAACACCCCATTCCTCGTCATGGTACTTCACATAGATGGGGTCGCTCGGCTTGACCCAGCTGCACCGCGTATATTCACGTTCCATGGCACTTTTTCCTCTCAAAAATAAAAATGCCGGCCCCCGCAAGGGTTCCGGCTCATCGTCTATGAAATGGTCGGGATGACAGGATTTGAACCTGCGACCTCATCGTCCCGAACGATGCGCTCTACCAAGCTGAGCCACATCCCGACATGATATAATATTTTAACGGGCTTTTTCGTTTTTGTCAAGCACTATGCTCGGGAGGGCTGTATTCGTTATATTGTGCGGCTTTTTCGCGTTCCATGCGGTCAGCGGCGGCATGCAGTCTTGTGAGTGCAGAGAAGGGGGCGAACTGACCCGCACGGTCACGTAGAGACATGGGGGGGTGTGTCTTTGAGACGGGGCGCGACAGGTGGATGATGTCCGCATAGTCCTCGATTCTTCGCTGCATGAGTTTCTCCCTTCGCTATGCTTTGTGGCCGCCAATCTGGTTGTTGCGCAGGCGTGCCGTTGCACCGTCCAGAAAATTGGCTCCGCGCAGAATGGCATTTTTCCCATACATCTTCTTGATGGCGATGATTGCCTCCTGCAATGCCTTTTCTTTTTTTTGCGCGGCAATCTCGGCAGGGGTCATCATGCTCTCCATCGTTTCCTCGGCGCTAAAAAGGGACATCTGCTCAGCGGCAGAGGCACGTTGCTCATCCGTCATCAGATGCTGTGCGGAGATCGTGAGCCTTCGGATGAGAAGAACGGGGTTGACGATTGCATCAAAAAGGTCTGTCAGAGCCTTCATGATGGCGTTCGTCCCAGCTCCGCGCTCGATGCGCACATTGCCGTGCGATGGACACGGGACGCGCCGTCCATAGCGATCCATACGGATACGTCCGTGGTAGTGGTCGCGGATCTCGGGGCGGGTCAGGCATTCGATGTCATAGCCAACGGTGAGTTCAAGACGGTCGCTTGTGATGCGTTTTTCGGCAAGGTCGATGGAGAGTGCATCCGCCATCTCCCAGACGACGAGGCGTGCCTTCTGCGCCGTATACGGATTTTGCAGCACCTGCCCCCTGTGGGTGCTGCGTGACTTCGGACGGTACCCTTTAATGTCGACCATGCGTGCAGGCTCATATCCCCACGCATGGTCGATCAGTAGCTCCGCCTGCACGCCAAAGAGACGGTAGAGCAGATCTTCGTTGTGCCGTGCATTTGATTTCCCGAGTGAGCAGCGCGCAATATCGCCCATGGTATAGAGTCCGTGTTCCTCGAGTTTTCGCGCGTAGCCCCTTCCGATCCGCCAGAAGTCCGTGAGCGGCCGATGTGTCCAGAGCTGCTGCCGATAGCTCATCTCATCCAGTGAGGCAATGCGCACACCGTCTGCATCCGGCTTCATACGCTTTGCCACAATATCCATTGCGACCTTTGCGAGGTAGAGATTCGTCCCAATGCCCGCCGTCGCCGTAATACCAGTCTCACGCAGCACTTCGCGAATGAGCTGCATGGTGAAGTCATGTGCAGAGACTCTCTTTGTATCAAGATAACTCGTCACGTCGATAAAGACCTCGTCGATGGAGTAGATGTGAATGTCCTCGGGTGAGACGTGTCGGAGGTAGACCTCGTAGATCCGCATACTGTAGTCTATGTAGAGCGCCATGCGCGGGGGTGCGATGTGGTAGGCAATACCAAGCTCAGCGTGCGTTGCAAGCTCCGCGCTGTCCCGTGTCTCGCCCGTGAGCATTTTCTCCGGCGCACGGTATTTGCGCCGCGCATTTGCTTGCTCTACGGCACGGATGACCTCGAAGAGGCGCGGGCGTCCACCGATGCCGTGCGCCTTGAGCGCGGGGGAGACGGCGAGACAGATCGTCTTGCTCGTGCGGCTTTCATCCGCAACTACGAGATGCGTCGTCAGCGGATTGAGACCGCGCTCGATACATTCGACCGAGGCATAGAACGATTTGAGGTCGATGGCGATATACGTACGCTCCTTCACGGTCATCCCTCCTTTTGCATAGTATAGCACGAATGTTTGTTATTTGTAAATAAAGGAAAATATGAGGCGGCGTCGAATATCCACACGAGGCAAGAAATAAAAAGGAGTGGAACCTATGAAGATTATCGTGACGGGCGGCGCTGGATTTATCGGTGCGAATTTTGTTTACTACGAACTGCGTGAGCATCCGGAGGGTCAGATCATCTGCTATGATGCGCTGACCTATGCGGGCAATCTTGCAACGCTTGACGCGGCGCAGGGGAATCCGCAGTTCTCGTTTGTGCGCGGCGATATTGCGGATCGCGCAGCAGTCTATGCGCTCTTTGAACGGGAGCAGCCGGACATTGTCGTGAACTTTGCGGCGGAGTCCCATGTCGACCGCTCGATTGAAAACCCCGAAATTTTCCTGCAAACAAATGTCATCGGGACGAGCGTTCTGCTCGATGCCTGTCGCAAGTATGGCATTCAGCGCTATCATCAGGTCTCAACGGACGAGGTCTACGGTGATCTGCCGCTCGACCGTCCCGATCTTCTCTTCACGGAGGAGACGCCGCTCCACGCATCGAGTCCGTATTCCTCGTCAAAGGCGTCCGCCGATCTCCTCGTGCAGGCGTATGCACGCACCTACGGCGTGCCCGTGACGATCTCGCGCTGCTCGAACAACTACGGCGCATATCAGTTTCCCGAGAAGCTCATTCCGCTCATGGTGATTCGTGCGATGCAGGGTGAGAAGCTGCCCGTCTACGGCGATGGGCTGAATGTCCGCGATTGGTTGCACGTCGACGATCACTGCGCCGCCATCGACGTGATTATGCGGCGCGGCACGGTGGGCGAGGTCTACAATGTCGGCGGGCACAACGAGCGCTCGAACATCGAGGTTGTCCGCACGATCCTCTCCGCGCTCGGCAAGGGAGAGGATCAGATCTCCTATGTCACCGACCGCAAGGGACATGACCGCCGCTATGCAATCGACCCGACGAAGATCGGACGCGAACTTGGCTGGACACCGGCGACGAAGTTCGACGACGGCATCCAGTCGACAATCAGATGGTATCAGGAACACGAAGCGTGGTGGACGGACATCCTCAGCGGCGCATACGAAAAGCGCAATGCGGAGGCTTGAGCATCTCCCTACACGCAAATTCAGTATTGACAAGGGGGGCACTTTTCGCTATACTAGCCTTTGTCAGCGCGAAACGCGCGGGGGCATAGCTCAGCTGGGAGAGCGCTTGCATGGCATGCAAGAGGTCAGG
>CAUVFG010000105.1:0-5031 GCA_963551125.1 uncultured Selenomonas sp.
GAAGAGGACAAGGAGATGCTCGCCGAGGCAGATGCCGAGATGAAGGAGATGCTCGCAGAGGAGATCGCGGAGGCAGAGGCAGAGCGCGATGCCCTCGCAGAGCAGCTGCCGATCCTCCTCCTGCCGCGCGATCCGAACGATGACAAGAACGTCATTGTCGAGATTCGCGGCGGTGTCGGAGGGGAGGAGGCGGCTCTCTTTGCGGCGAGTCTTTTCCGTATGTATGCGCGCTACGCCGAGCGGCAGGGCTGGCGGACGGAGATCCTCAGCAGCAATCCGACGGAGATCGGCGGCTTTAAGGAAATCTCATTTCTCGTGAACGGCTCGGGGGCGTACAGCCGCCTGAAATACGAGAGCGGCACGCACCGCGTGCAGCGCATCCCCGTCACGGAGTCGGGTGGGCGCATCCACACGTCGGCGGTCACGGTCGCCGTGCTGCCTGAGGCAGAGGAGGTCGAGGTCACGGTCGATCCGAACGATCTGCGCATCGACACCTACTGCGCCTCGGGCGCGGGCGGGCAGTACGTCAACCGCACGGAGACGGCAATCCGCATCACACATATCCCGACGGGCATCGTTGTGCAGTGTCAGGACGAGAAGTCGCAGCTCAAGAACCGCGAGAAGGCGATGAAGGTGCTGCGCGCGCGCCTCTATGACCGTGCGCAGCAGGAGCAGGCGGATGCCGTCGCGGCCGACCGCCGCAGTCAGGTTGGCTCGGGTGACCGCAGCGAGCGCATCCGCACATATAACTTCCCACAGGGACGCGTGACCGACCACCGCATCGGGCTGACTCTCTACAAGATCGACGCCGTGCTCGATGGTGAGCTGGATGAAATCCTCGCGGGACTCATCACGGCGGATCAGGCACAGCGGCTGAAACAGGTGAACTGATGGCGGATGTTTGGACGATGGCGCGTCTCCTCACATGGACGACGGATTTCTTTCGCGAGCACGGCATTGAGAATCCGCGCCTTGACGCGGAGGTGCTGCTCGGCGCCGTGCTCGGCAAGGATCGGATGTATCTCTATGTGCATTTTGATGAGCCGCTTGAGCCTGCGGAGCTCGCGCGATTTCGTTCCTATGTGAAGGAGCGGGCGGCGCATGTGCCGCTCGCGTATGTGCTTGGGCGGCGTGAGTTTATGGGGCTGGACTTTCGCGTGACGCGCGATACGCTCATCCCGCGCCCCGATACGGAGATTCTTGTCCAGTGTGCCGTGGATTTTCTGCGCGCGCGCGCGGCAGAGGGGCGCGATGACCTCGCGCTTGCTGACATCGGGACGGGCACGGGTGCGATTGCACTCTCCGTCCTTCACTATACGGAGGGCACACGCGCGGATGCCGTGGACATATCTCCTGCTGCGGCAGAGGTTGCGCGGGAGAATGCGGAGCGACTGAACCTTACGGAGCGCATTGAGATTCACGAGGGCGATCTCACTGCGCCGCTCGCGGGGTGCAGCTACGATGTGATCCTCTCGAATCCGCCGTACATTCCCACGGCGGATATTGCGACCCTCATGCCCGAGGTGCGCAGCTACGAGCCGCATCTCGCGCTCGACGGCGGCACGGATGGGCTGAATATCTACCGCCGTCTGATGGCAGATGCGCCTGCTCTCTTGAAAGAGGGCGGTGCAATTGCCGTCGAGGTTGGGATTGATGAGGCGGCTGCCGTTGCGGCACTTGCGATGGCACATCCGCGCATTGTGCGTACGGAGATCTTGAAGGATCTCGCGGGGATTGAGCGCGTTGTGGTGGGGTATACGGAGTAGGGAGGATACAATGGATACGGAGATACTTCGTTCGACATCGCGTACAGATTTTGAGCGTGCCGCAGAGACGATCCGCAGCGGCGCGCTCGTTGCATTTCCAACGGAGACGGTCTATGGACTCGGCGCAAACGGACTCGATGCGGAGGCGTGCACACGCATCTACGAGGCGAAGGGGCGTCCCTCCGACAATCCGCTCATCCTCCATATCGCAGACCTCGCCATGGCGCACACGGTTGCGGCCGACGTGCCGCCGCTCGCGGCACATCTCCTCACGGCGTTTGCGCCGGGGCCCATCACGGTCATCCTGCCGAAAGCACCGCATATCCCCGACATCGTGACGGGTGGGCTGCCAACCGTCGGCGTGCGCTGTCCCGACCACGATGTCGCGCGCCGTCTTATCCGTGCGGCAGGTGTGCCGATTGCTGCGCCGTCGGCAAACACCTCGGGACGACCGAGCCCTACTTCGGCGGCGATGGTCTATGATGATATGGCGGGACGCATCCCTCTCATTCTCGACGGTGGCAGCTGCCGCCTAGGGGTGGAGTCCACGATTGTCGATTGCACGGAGAAGGACACTGTCACGATTTTGCGCCCCGGTGCTGTCACACGCGAGATGATTGCGGCGGAACTACCGCACATCGAGGTGTGCATGGATGCGGCACTCACAGCAGAGGATGCGGCACCGCGCGCACCTGGCATGAAGTACACACACTATGCGCCGCGCATGCCGCTCACCGTCTATGTGGGGACGGGGACAGATGTCGCTGCGGCATTGAGAGAGGAGTTCCTGCGCCGTACGGCAACGGGGGAGCGGCCTGCACTCATCGCAAGCAATGAAACGATTGCGGAACTCTCCGACATCATCCATGCAGACGACACCTATCACTGCGGAGCGCGTGGCAATCACAGTGCATTTGCATCCGGTCTCTACGACGCGCTCCGCCATTTTGACGATATGCCCGTGACCTCCCTCCTCGCTGAGGGGACAGCGGCGGTCGGACTGGGGACTGCCATTATGAACCGCCTGCGCAAGGCAAGCGGCGGGGATATCCGTTTTGTGTGAGACCGGCTTGCGTGTTCCACGTAATCAAAAAACCGACAGCCGCTCTGTTTCGAGCAAGCTGCCGGTTATATAGCAACAAACATAGAAGTTAAACACGTCCTTATTCAGTTGTTTGGGCTCGCATGAACCGCGTGTTCACGCGACTGTGTATTGTACGTTCAGCTGAAACCGTTTTGGAGATCTCGAATATCATCCAAATTTGCGCGCTTGGTTTTCGAAAAACGAATCGTACAGGGAAAGATGTCACGCCCCAAACGGTGGGGATGACGACGTAGAAACCACTCCTTGCTGACGCAATGCCATATGAGGTCAGCCACCTTCGCTGCCTCGCGTCTTCTTCAAAGATGCATTCCCATCAGGGGGCATGGTCACCACGCTGAATGAAATGTGTCAATAGACATTCTCCTCTCTTCATCATACACGGTTTTAGGAGATATATCTCTGTTCTTGCGTTTATCATACCATAAATATAGCCGTCATGCAACCGTTTTAATGAAATGATTGGAGAAATAAATTTGTTTTCAATATTCCTTAACTTTGTTTTCCCCCCGCGCTGTCCGAACTGTTCCGCCTATGTCGAGCGTCGGGGGGATTTTTGTATGCCCTGCATGCGCCGTCTCAGCACGGTGCATGCCCTTGCACGCACGCCGGAGATGATGCCGATACTCGACGGCGTTTGGGCATTTGCCCACTATCGCGAGGCGGTGCGCGATCTCCTGCACGCGCTGAAATATCAGAAGAAACGCGCTACGCTCCCGGCACTGCACACACTCCTCGCGATGGGGAAAGAGGCTCTTGCGCAGCTGCCACGTTCCTTGACCGCCGTGCCCGTTCCACTCGCGCCGCAGCGTGCGCGGGAACGCGGCTTCAATCAAGTGGAGGAGATCTTTGCACCGTGGCTTGCAGTACATGGCATCGCACTCCGCTCCCTGCTTGTCCGCACACGTGAGACGGCACCGCTCTACGAGCATACGCGCACGGAGCGTCAGCGGGAACTCAGAGGGGCGTTTGCCCTTGCGGCGGATGCAGATGTTGCGGGCAGAGATATTCTGCTCGTAGATGATATCATGACATCGGGTGCAACGCTGACGGAATGTGCGCGTACGCTGAAACGTGCGGGGGCACGCCGCGTCTATGCCTTTGTTCTGGCGAGTGAGCATCTGTGATGTATGTCATAGGAAGCGTGGCAATTTGCTTGTAAAAAATACGGAAAAGTCCTATAATGAAAGAGTGTTATTATAAGGGGATTCCATCGAAAGTACCGATATGAGACCCTTATAGGGGCGGATGATCGGTACTTTTGTTGTTTAGGAGGGGTTCTATTGCTGATGAATGGTGCACGCGCTCTCTTGGAAAGCCTAAAGGCGGAGGACGTTGACGTTGTATTCGGCTATCCGGGCGGTGCCGTCCTCACACTTTACGATGAAGTTTATAAAATGAAGTTTCCGCATATCCTGACACGCCATGAACAGGGGGCGGCGCACGCGGCGGACGGTTATGCGCGTGCCTCGGGCAAGGTCGGCGTGGCGTTTGCGACCTCGGGACCCGGCGCAACGAATCTCGTGACGGGCATTGCGACGGCGCACATGGACTCCGTGCCGATGGTCTGCATCACGGGGCAGGTCGCGAATCCGTACATCGGCAAGGATTCGTTCCAGGAAGCGGACATTGTCGGCATCACGACGCCGATCACGAAGCACAACTATCTCGTCAAGGATGTGAACGATATCCCGCGCGTCGTGAAAGAGGCGTTCTACATCGCGCGAACGGGGCGTCCGGGCGTGGTTGTTATCGACGTGGCAAAGGATGTCTTTGATGCGCCGATCGACTACGAATATCCAACCAAGGCGATGCTCCACGGCTATAGTGATCGCATTCCGTTCGAGATGGCTCAGGTACGTGCCGCTGCGGAGGCGCTTGCCTCTGCGCGTCAGCCCCTCCTCTTCGTGGGCGGCGGTGTCGTGCTCTCGGATACGGCGGCGTATGTGCGCGAGCTTCTTGCCATCACGGGGATGCCGTCCGTCGCGACCCTCATGGGTATCGGCGGCGTTGCGGCAGAGACCGAGGGCCATACGGGCATGGCGGGAATGCATGGCGCCTATGCCTCGAATATGGCGATTCAGGAGTGCGACCTCCTGCTCGCGCTCGGCACGCGCTTCAGCGACCGCGTGACGGGTGTTGCGGCGGCGTTTGCACCGAAGG
>CAUVFG010000106.1:0-4995 GCA_963551125.1 uncultured Selenomonas sp.
GTCGCCTTGGATATCGATAGATGTTCCTGCATAGTCATCCTTCCTTCATCTCCCCCGCAATCGCATGCACCGCCGCCGTCATAGCGGCGAGCATCCAGAGCAGCATGGAGGACGGTATATTAAAGAGCAGATGATCCGTGATGCCGTTGAGCGCAACGGAGATGAACGCGAGTCCGAGACCAAGCGACAGTCCCTCGACAAAACGGCGCCTGCGCCAGCGCGAGAGCGCGGCACGCACATCGGCAACGGTCTTCCACTCGTGCTCATGCGCGGCGAGCACCGCCTCCCACGGAGGCGTGCGCTTCGGCAGACGAAACGCGAGCACGAGCGAGCCGAAGAAGAACCAGAGGAAGGAGAGTGCGCCCGGCACACCGATCTCCGCCGCATAGTTCAGATACATATTGTGGGCGTGCACGATCTGCACGGGCGCCCCCTGCAAGTAGAAGTCGTACTCGGGGTAGACCATGAAGTACATGCCCCAGCCGATGCCGAGGAAGGGGTGATCCATCACCATCGCAATCGTGCTCTCCCAGAACGCGAGCCGCATCTCCGACGACGTATCTACACGCGTAAAGACGGAGAGCAGACGATCCGCGAGCACGGGGTCGACGAGGAGCGCGCCCGCACCGACGACAACGATCCCAAGGAGGACGCGCCAGTCGCGCACGGCGCCGTAGCCCGCGAGCACGACGGCAATGACGAGGCATGCGCCGCGTGCATAGGTCATCCCGAGGCACGCCAGCGCCGCCACAAGGAGGACGAGTGCAAGTGTACGCCATGTGCGCGTGAGTGCCGTGAGGAGTCCCACTGCAAGACAGGCAACAATATCGAGGTAGCCCGCGAGGATGTTCGGATTCTCCCACGTCGAGAAGACGCGCTTCGAGAGTTCGGGGAAGGACTCCCCATCCACCCATTTCATCGTCGAGATGTCGATGCCGAAGATGAACTGATAGAATCCGTAGAGGATGACGAGAGCCGCCGCTGCCGCCATTGCAATGACAACGCGCCGCAGTTCGTGTGCCGTACGCAGGGTCTGCCCGGCGAGCAGATAGGTCAAGGCGTAGATCGGCACGAGATGGTAGAAATTGTAAAAACTGAACGCCTTATCCGGCGCAACCGCCACGGACAGAAGCCCGATGATGACGAAGAGCAGTGCCGGCGCATCGTACGGCAGACGGCGCAGGTGAAAGTTCCGATCGATCCGCAGCCGCAGGAGCATTGCCCCGCAGCCGATGAGCAGCACGACCATCGCCGCCAGAGGTGCGATTGGGATGAGGAAAGCCTCGGCAATGACGGCATACATCATCGCGCGCGCCATGCGCGCGCCCCAGCGGCGTCGACGCAGTGTACGCCGACGTTCCTGAAAGTAGTCCTCTGCCACGCCGTCACCTCCCCGCCGTGAGGAGGGCGCGGATGCCGCCCACGAGATAGAGCGAGCCGGCGGCGACGAGGAGCGCATTGCCCGCACGTGCGCGCGCAGCAGCCTCGGAGAGTGCCGTCTCTGCGTCGCCGCATGCGCGGGTATCAAGTCCCATGCCTGCGGCAATCCCCGCCACGACATCCGCCGCCGCCGCGCGCTCGGAGTTCGGGCGCACAGTGACAACCTGATCGCCCGTGCGCAGAAGCGCGGCGAGCATACCGTCAATATCTTTATCCTTGAGAATGCCGAGCAGAAAGACACGTGGCGCATCCGTGAAGTAGCGGTCGAGCCCCGCGCGCAGTGCCCGCATGCCCGCAGGATTGTGCGCGCCGTCGACAACGACAGGCACGCCCTCGTACGAGAGGATCTCAAAGCGCGCGGGATGGCGCACACTGCGCAGCGCTGCACGCACAGCCTTCTCCGTCACACGCGCATCCTCGCGCTCGAGCAGCTTTGCCGCCATGATGACGAGCGCCGCATTCTCCGCCTGATAGACGCCCGCAAGCGCGAGCTCGAATGGTTCCGGCTCGCGGCAGACGACGGAGTGAAACGCAACGCGCTGTCCGCCGCCGTTTGGGAAGAAAAGCTGCGCCGAGAAGTCCTCGCCGCAGACGAAGACATCCGCGCCCAGTTCCTCGGCACGACGCTCGATGATCTCAAGTGGCTCCCCCGTCGCCGCTGTGATGACGGGCACGCCCTCCTTGATGATGCCCGCCTTGTGTTCGGCGATGCCCGCGAGCGTCCCACCGCAGCGGTCGGCGTGATCCATCGCCACATTTGTAATGATCGTGAGGATCGGCTCGACGACATTCGTCGAATCGAGGAGGCCGCCGAGCCCCGTCTCGATGACGGCGACTTCGACCTGCTCCTCTGCAAAGTAGAGGAAGGCGAGCGCCGTCAGTGCCTCGAACTGCGTCGGGTGCTCGTGTCCCGCTGCGACCATCGCATCGGCAGCCGCACGTACGCGCGTGAGGAGCGCCGCAAAGCGCGCCTCTGGGATATCGTGCCCGTCCACGCTCATGCGCTCCGTATAGGAGATGAGATGCGGCGAGAGATAACGCCCCGATCGGATGCCCGCCGCGTGGAAGACGGCGTCCAGCATCTGCGTGACAGAGCCCTTTCCGTTTGTTCCCGCGATATGGATGACCGCATAGCACCGCTCGGGATTCCCCAGACGCGCGCACAGTTCCTCCATACGCGTAAGCCCCAGACGGATGCCAAACGTATTCAGCTCATCCAGATAGAGAAGTGCCTCCGCATAGTTCATCGGCACACCTCAGAGCTTCGCCAGATCCGCGAGACGGCTGCGGATGAGCCCAATCTTCTCCTCATAGCCCGCGAGTTTTTCGCGCTCCGCCGCCACGACAGCGGCAGGCGCCTTCGATGTAAAGCCCGCGTTCGCGAGCTTGCCCGTGAGGCGCCCAATCTCCTTCTCGAGATTGTCGCGCTCCTTCGTCAGGCGCGCCGTCTCCTTCTCCACATCGATGAGCCCCGCGAGCGGCAGGTAGACCGCCGCCCCTGCGAGCGCGCCCGTAACGACGTTCTCGGGGTCAGGCGCATCCGCCGCGAGGAATGTGACCTCGGAGGCGGATGCAAGCGCATGGAAATAGTCCACGTGCGCCGCAAATGTATCCGCGAGCGCCGCGTCGCGCACGCGCAGGATGAGCGCACTCTTTTTGCCCGGCGGCGTGCCGAGTTCCGCACGCAGATTGCGCGTGACCTTAATGACCTCCATGATTGCGGTCATCGCTGTCTCCGCCTCGCTGTCGATGTCATTGTCACCGACTTCAGGCCACGGCGCGCGCATAATGCTCTCGCCCTCATGCGGCAGCTTCTGCCAGATCTCCTCTGTGAGGAAGGGCATGAAGGGATGCAGGAGGCGCATCGTGCGCTCGAGCACCGTGCGCAGAACGTAGAGCGCCGTGTTCTTTGCACGCACATTCTCCTTGTCATAGAGGCGCGCCTTTGTCAGCTCGATGTACCAGTCGCAGAACTCGCTCCACAGGAACTCGTAGATCATGCGCCCCGCTTCGCCGAGCTCGTAGCGCTCGAGATTCGCCGTCACATCGCGTGCCGTCGCCGCCGCACGCGAGAGAATCCAGCGGTCAGCGAGCGTATAGTCGCTCTCCGCGGGCACAAAGCTGTCGTCCGCACCCTCAAGATTCATCAGCATATAGCGCGAGGCATTCCAGATCTTATTGGCAAAATTGCGCGCCGCCTCGGCGCGCTCCCAGTAGAAGCGCATATCGTTGCCCGGCGTATTGCCCGTGATGAGCATGAAGCGCAGCGTGTCCGCGCCGTACTTCTCGATGACCTCCACGGGGTCGATGCCGTTGCCGAGCGACTTCGACATCTTGCGCCCCTCGCTGTCGCGCACGAGACCGTGGATGAACACATCGCGGAACGGCACATCGCCTCCGAACCGCAGCCCCATCATGACCATGCGCGCGACCCAGAAGAAGATGATGTCGTAGCCCGTGACAAGCGTTGCCGTCGGGTAGAAATGGCGCAGGTCTGCCGTGTCCTCGGGCCAGCCCATCGTCTCGAACGGCCAGAGTGCGGAGCTGAACCACGTATCGAGCACGTCCTCATCCTGATGGATGTGCGTGCTGCCGCAGTGCATGCACGAAGCGATGTCCTCACGCGAAACAGAGGTCTCGCCGCAGTCCGCGCAGTGCCACGCGGGAATGCGGTGCCCCCACCAGAGCTGACGCGAGATGCACCAGTCGCGGATATTCTCAAGCCAGTTTTCGTATATCTTTGTAAAGCGCTCGGGGACGAAGCGGATGCGTCCGTCCTTCACGGCCTGAGTCGCGGGTTTCGCAAGATCCTCCATGCGGACGAACCACTGCTTCGACACGAGCGGCTCAATCGTCGTCTTGCAGCGCGAGCAGTGTCCGACGGCGTGCTCGTGCTTCTCCGTGCCGACGAGTGCGCCGCTCTCCTCGAGTTCCTTGACGAGTGCCTTGCGGCATTCATAACGGTCAAGCCCCGCGTATTTACCCGCACCCGCGCTCATCGTTCCGTCCGCATTGATGACGACCACCTGCTCGAGGTTGTGGCGCTGACCCATCTCGAAGTCATTCGGATCGTGCGCAGGCGTCACCTTGACCGCTCCCGTGCCGAATGCAGGGTCGACATAGGAATCCGCGAAGAGCGGAATACGCCGTCCCACCACGGGCAGGATCAGCGTCTTGCCGACGAGGTGCTTGTAGCGTTCATCGTCGGGATGTACCGCGACGCCCGTATCGCCAAACATCGTCTCGGGGCGCGTCGTTGCAATCTCGACGTAGTCGTCCGTCCCCTCGATCTGATAGCGGAGATGCCAGAGATGCCCCTCCTCCGTCTCATGCTCGACCTCAATGTCCGAGATCGCCGTCGTGCAGTGCGGACACCAATTCGTAATGCGCGTCCCCTGATAGATCAGCCCCTGCTCATAGAGACTGACGAACACCTCGCGCACGGCGCGCGAACAGCCCTCGTCCATCGTGAAGCGCTCGCGCTCCCAGTCGCAGGACGAGCCGAGCATGCGCAGCTGATACATGATGCGGTCGCCGTACTGCTGCTTCCAGTCC
>CAUVFG010000107.1:0-4976 GCA_963551125.1 uncultured Selenomonas sp.
GGCAGGAGTTTATCTCCCGCATCGCTACGCAGAACTGGGATGCGGTCATCATCGGTGCATCTTCCTTCGAGAAGATCAAGCTGTCCGCAGAGCGCGAAATGGCAATGCGGCAGCGTGCCATTGACGAACTTGAGGATAAGCTCTTCTCACTGCGGGCAAATGGGGCACACGCCAAAGATTTCTCCGTCCGCAACATCACAAAACTCATCACTAATCAAAAGAACCGTTTGAAAAAACTCGAACAGTCCAACCGCAAAGGGATGGACGACGTGATTACCTTTGAGGAGCTAGGAGTAGATAAGCTCGTCATTGATGAGGCGCACGAGTTCAAGAATCTCGAGGTGATGACCCGTCACTCCCGCGTTGCCGGCGTCGGCACGACCGACCATGTGCAGAAGACATGGGATCTCTACATGAAGACGCAGTATATCAATGAGATTACGGGCAATAAAGGGCTGATCTTTGCGACCGGGACGCCGATCTCCAACGCCATGACAGAAATCTACACCATGCAGCGCTATCTTGCTCCGGATCGCCTGAAGGAACTCGGGCTTGAGAGCTTCGATGCGTGGGCTGCGGCGTTTACAGATATTACCGTCAGCATGGAGCTGAAGCCCGAAGGGCGCGGCTATCAGCTCAAAGAGCGGTTCTCGAATTTCCGCAATCTGCCGGAACTCATGACGAGCTTCAAGGCGTTTGCCGATGTGCGGACTGCCGATATGCTGGGCAGTGATGTCATCGTCCCGACCGCAGAGATTATCGTCGATCAGGCACCGGCATCGGAGGAGCAGAAAGAGATCATCAGCGATTTGGTTGATCGCGCAGATGATATTCGCCGGAAGAAGCCGCAGGACGTCATGCGCGTGGACGGCACGATGACGAAGGACAGTATGCTTCTCATCACACACGCAGGACGTGCCTTGTCGCTTGATCCGCGTCTTGTTAATCCGGAGGCACGGGATGCGCCGGACAGCAAAGTGAACCGCTGCGTAAAGAACCTGCTTCAAACCTACCGCGCAACAAATGCAGAACACGGCGCACAGATTGTTTTCTGTGATGAGTCTACTTCGACAGGCGCCGGGAAAGGGGGCTTCAATGTCTATGACGATATTCGCGAGAAGCTCGTTCAGAGCGGAATCCCTCGCGAAGAAATTGCCGTTGTGCAGGAAGTCGCGGACAAGGATAAGCAAAAACTCTTTGACAAGGTGCGCAGCGGGGCAGTTCGTGTGCTGATCGGTTCGACCGGGACACTCGGCGTCGGGACAAACGTACAGGACAGGCTTGCTGCGCTGCATGATCTTTCTGTGCCGTGGCGTCCTGCCGATCTTGAGCAGCGCATGGGGCGCATCATTCGCCCCGGCAATCGCTACGACAAGGCGAAAATCTATCGCTACGTGACAGAGGGCACGTTTGACGCCTACCTCTGGCAGACGGTCGAGAACAAGCAAAAGCAGATTGCGCAGGTCATGACGAGCAGAAGCCCCCTGCGTACGCTGCAAGATATGGACGAGACCGTTCTCTCCTATGCAGAGATCAAGGCAGTTGCGACGGGAAATCCGTTCCTGCGTGAGAAGATGGAGCTGGAAAACCGCCTCGGGCGCATCCGGATCGCAAAGATCGACTATGAGACGACGCGGCAAAAATTGCAAAAATTTACAGTGATTGATGGTCCGGCACGCATCAAGGAACAGGATGCAAAGATTGCGGGGCTTATGGATGATAAGCTCCGTATGGACAGCGCTTCCTTGCAGGATGCGCAAGGGAAAGAACTCTTTCAGATGTCGATCGGTGACCGTATCGTCACCGATCGCAGCAAGGCGGCGAGCATGCTGCATGAAACGGCAAAGGGCGGATTTTCGGCGACAAAAGACTTCAAAGGCGAGTATCGGGGCTTAAAGCTCCAAATTCGCATCGATCCGCTGGCGATGGAGCCGTATATCGTTTTGACAGGAAAACGTACGCACCGCGTTGGTTTTTCTGATAAGCCGGAAGTCACCATGCGGCGTATCTCCTCCCTCTATGACGGGATTGTAAAAGAACTCCGGCAAGTGCAGGAAGAGCGTGCGCGCATTGCAGCAGACGTTAGGGATGCAGAGGAGGAGATCAAGAAGCCGTTCCCGCACGCAGCAGAGGAGGCAGAAAAAAAGGCACGTCTGATTGAGATTACAAAGCAGATGGAAATGCGCAGCGAGGAGGCAATCGCTGCGCACAGCACGCGGCGAAGTCAGCCGATCACGCGCGAGGAAAGTCCGACGCGCATTGCGTATGCGAGATGAAAAGGAGGCAGATCATGGCGAATGCAAGACGAAAATCCGTAGGAAAAGGAGGTGCGGCAAAACCTGATCTCTACGAGGCGACGACGCAGAAGATCGTCGAGCTGATGGAGAGCGGAAAACTCCCTTGGCAACAGGGATGGGACAAGAATGTCGGCGCGGCGCTTGTCTGTCCGATCAACGGAAAGAGCCGGCATCGCTATTCCCGCATCAACAGCGTATACCTTTCCTTCATCATGGCTGAAAAGGAGAGCAGCGACCCTCGTTTTTTTACGATGGCAATGTTAAACAGCCAGAATCGTATCTTTCGGGAACGTGTCGCCGCATTGAAGGAACAGGGTGATCCTGTAAATCCTGAACTCGAATGGCAATATGGCGTCAAAAAGGGTGCGAAGTCCGTACTCATTCAGATGTCATGGAAGCAGACCACCGATAAGCACGGGAATCCGCTACCGGAGGATGAGCAATACTGGGCGAAGCGCTTCTGCAACGTGTTTCACGCATCCGACTGCGTGCGCCGGGAATACCTGCGGGACGCAGACGGGAATCCGATCCTTGACGCGGACGGCAAGTGTACCTATAAAGATCATCCGCTCAAGCCGTATATGCCGAAAGAGCGGGGTTACACGCACGAAGAGCAGTATGAGATTGCCGAGGGCATATTAAAGGCGAGCGGCGCTGTCATCCAGCACGACGTTCCTGCGCAGAAACCCTATCCATGCTATACGCCCTCCACGGATAAGATTCATCTGCCGCCGAAGGAGGCATTCCCAAACCTCGGTGAATACTATGCGACCGCGCTGCATGAACTCGCACATTGGACGAGCCACAAGGATCGTCTCGATCGGAATCTGACAGGAGGGCACGCATCTCCTGAATACGCGAAGGAAGAACTACGCGCAGAACTTGCATCTGCATATCTTGCACTTGATTTCGGGCTGCCCATGAATCCGACCAATCATGCAGCGTATGTGCAGAGCTGGGTGAAAGACCTCAAAGAGGATAAGATGGAGATTTTCCGCGCCTCCGCAGAAGCTCGGAAGATTGCAGACTATATCAAGGACTTCATGCCTGAGCGTTTCCGTATGGAAGATCTGACTGTGGCGAATGAGGACGTTATCATAGATAGCGCAGAAGATAAAGTGCCGGAGGAAAAAGAGGCGTCAACGGATGTTCCTGCGCTCGACAATACACTTCCTATTCCCGTCACTGATACGAGCGCATTGACACTCCCCCCGGAAGCTCTGGCACGCGGTACCGCACGGTTCTACAAATACCTTTTGACGGAGCGTCCGGCTGATGCAGGAGCAATTCCAAAGGAGAATCTCTATCTTGTCGATCCGGATGACAAGTCTGCGCGTTATGGAGCTGCATATTATGAAAAGCAGCTCCCCGCAAGCGTGGCTGCCGCCTACGAGATGACCCCGGACTACAACTATTTTGCGAACAAGTCCATGCACGTCACCATCTATCAGCGCAGAGAGGCGGGTGCCTCGACATCGCCGCTGCCATACCTGAATCGGGATTATGAGATCACTGCGCAGGAAAACTATGTGCGTACGAATATGATGCGCGATCACGGACTCGATCAGATTGCTGCACATTTCTCTGTGCATCCGCCGCAGGAAGGTCGCTTTCTCGCGGAGGGCGATCTCATCGAAACGGATGGGCGCGTATTCCGCATAACCGACGTCGGCTTTCGTGAGCAGCAGCTGAATGCGCATAAAGGCGATTTTGTCCTTACACCGCTTGAGGATGAGCGGGTGCAGCAGCTTCGCACAGCGGCGCAGGAAAGCGTTGGTGAGGACACCTACAGGCTCTATTGCGATAAGATTCGCGAGACGTTCTATCGCGCTGCGCAGACAGACGAGTCGCTGCGTGCGCATCCCGGAATCTTCGTAGGGACGGATGTTTCAGAGGAGAGAGAACGCATCTCCATTGACAAAGAGTATGCGCAGGGCTTTCGTGAGCGCGTATATCGGAACGGACTTTCCAGTTATACGCCGACCGATGAAAAGGGCTGGCAGAAAGCAGATACGGAGTTTGCCGCAGCAGCGATAAAAGCCTCGCTGGAAGATGATGCCGATGCCTATCTCGCACTGGATTCGACACGCCGCTGCATTGCCGATGCGATCCAGCGGAACAGCCCCTATGCGGTCATCTCTCAGGATCGTTCGTATGGGAAGCAGATCGTGAAGAATGCGGAAAGAGAGCCGGAAATCAAACAGCTCCTCTCGGTGAATGAACTGGAAGTACGCGAACCTGCTCTCGTTGCGGCGTATAGCAGATGAAAATGGGGGCTTGAGAATGGGAAGTGAAGTACGAGAGAACGCTAAACCGCCTGAATTAGCTCAAGGCTATAGGACAGAATCGGGGAGACCTCTTTCAGAGGCGGATGAGAATGAGTTCATTATAAAGCCCGATGGCAGTCGTGATTTTGGCGAAATTAGCGAGACACTTGTCACTTCTATCAAGGAACAAAGCGGGGAAACCATGTTGGCCGGCAAGATTCGCCTTCACGTTGGCAACAGTAAGGAGGGGTTAATACATTCCAAATTCCACGAGAAAGATGCACGACAGGCAGGATATATGTCTGTTGAGGATATGATCGCACATGTAACAAAAAATTATGATGGGATTTGTATATGTGACTCAAACTTCGCACATCAAAAATAAACGCCAACACATGAAAACTCTGGCTCT
>CAUVFG010000108.1:0-4876 GCA_963551125.1 uncultured Selenomonas sp.
CTTTCACATTCTTTATCGAAAAAAAAAGACGCGTACTTAAGAAGATTTTCCCAAGCACGCATCTCATGTTTTGCGAAACTTTTGCCGCGCGTTTACTTCTCGATCGTCACATAGCCGCGGTGTCCGGACACAGCATCGCTCTTTCCACCCGCGCTGCTCTTTTTGGCGATCGCAGCAGTCAGCTCGTCACGCATATCCTTCTGACACTTGTCGCAGTACTGCCCCCTCTGGATGGGGGAACCACATCTCTCGCACGGATAGTAGAGTTCAACCCCTGTGGAGACGAAGTGTCCCTCACGGATCATGCGGCGGATCACGGGCTCCTGTACGCCCGTCGCCTCCACGATCTCAGCAATCGTGCTCTTCGGATGGTCGCGCACGAACTCAACGATCTCGCGCTCCCACTTCTCCTCTTTCTCTCGGCAATCCATACAGATACGGGCGCCGTTCATCGAAACGAATACCTTCCCGCAGCTTGAGCAGTTCTTCATCTTTCCTGCCATTGATAAATCTCTCCTCTCGAATAGCGGATCGGATATGTCGATGATCCGACTCTGTTCCCTCTCGTATTTTACAACAGGATTCAGGAAAAATCAATACACAGGATAGGCGTATACTATACCTGCGCGCGACGCGCGAAGAGTCCGCCCTCCGGCGTCAGGATACGGCAGCTGTTCAGCACCACCGCGAGCGTCGCCGTGTTGTGGATCGCCGCCGCCGCGAGCGGGCTGATCGCGCCGAGTGCGCCGAGCAGCATCGCCGACGAATTGACGAGCAGCGTCGCCTTGAAGTTTTGGTGCACGAGGTGCATCGTCCGCTGTCCGAGGCGCAGCGCCTCCACGAGGCGCGTCGGATCCTCCGAGTGAATCGTCACCGCCGAGGACTCCGCCGCGATGTCCGTCTGTCGTCCGCCGAGGGATACGCCCACGTCCGCAAACGCAAGCGCGGGCGCATCGTTGATGCCGTCGCCGACCATCATGACCGTACCGCGCTGACGCAGCTGGTTGACGTAGTACGACTTGTCCTCGGGCAGGATCTCCGCATGATAGGAGTCCACATCCATCGCGCGCGCGACATCCGCAGCGACCGCCTTCGCATCACCCGTCAGCATGACGATCTCATCCACACCGCAGCGACGCAGCCGGTTCAGCGTCTTTTTCATCTGCGGGCGAATCGGATCCTCGATGCCGATGACACCGATCAGCTTCTCATCACGCGCCACATAGAGGAGATTCTTCCCCTTTACCGACGCAATGAGACCCTCCGCGTCCACAATGCCGTTCTCCTGCAAAAAGCGGCGGCTGCCAACGCGCACAACACCGCCTGCAAAGCCCTCGAAATCCGGCACCTCTGCATACATTCCGCGTGCAACAATCGTCTTGGACGAGCGGTGCTGCGGGGTCTTCCACGCCTGCTCCTCCACATATTTCTGAATCGCCACCGCGAGCGGATGAACGGAGTGCTCCTCCGCCGACGCTGCGAGCAGGATGACCTCTTTTTCCTCCACGCCCGCCGCCGTGCGGATGAACGTAATCTCCGGCACACCGACCGTCAGCGTCCCCGTCTTATCGAGCACAACCGTATCCGTGCGCGCGAGCGCCTCCACGTAGTTGCCGCCCTTGACGAGAATGCCGCGCTTTGCAGCCGCCGCAATCGACGCCGACATTGCCGTCGCCGTAGAGAGCTTCAGCCCGCAGGAGAAGTCGATAAAGAGCAGGTTCAGCACCCGCCCCCAGTCGCGCGTCGCACCGTAGACAATCGCCGCCCCGAGGAAGGACACGGGCACGAGATAGTTCGCCATCTGATCGGCGAAATTCTGCACGGGCGCGCGGCGCGTCTGCGCCTCCTCGACGAGGTGGACAATGTGTGCAAGCGACGTGTCGCCGCCCACCTTCTCCACCCTGACGACGAGTTCGCCCGCCTCAACCACGCTGCCGGCGTAGACCGGCGCACCCTCGTTCTTCATCGCGGGCGCGGATTCGCCCGTGATGGACGCCTGTGTCACCGCCGCATCACCGCGCAGGACGCGCCCGTCGACCACGATCTTCTCCCCTGCGTGTACGGCAATCGTATCGCCGGGGCGCACCTCCTCCACGGGCACCTTGCGCTCGACCTCGCCGTCCGCCGTCTCTTCGACCAGCCAGACATCGCGCTGCCCGAGCGAGAGCAGCCCCGAGATGTGTGTGCGCGCCTTCTCCGCCGCATAGCTCGTCAGCATCTCCGCGCCGTTGCTGAGCGCGAGGAGCATGAGACTTGACTCGGGTTTGCCCGCGAGCACCGAGGCAATGACCGCCGTCGTCGTCAGCGTGTCCGCATTCGGCTGGCGATCCTTGATCAGTCCGCCCAGTCCGGACTTGATGAATTTGCGCGAAATCCCAAGGACGAGCAGGGAGCGCAGCACCTTCACCGAGGCAAAGAGCTCGGGCGCACCGCGCCTGAGGAGCTCCATCGCCGCAAAACTCGCCAGAGAGATCACGGCGTCGCGGCGGAACTCCGCAAGCCGCTCCTTCGGCGTCACCGTCCGCTCCGCCGCATCGCGCACGGCACGCTCCGCTGCAGCAAGGATACGTGCCGCAGGAATCGCGCCCTCGTGCCAGAGATCCACGTGCGCATCGCGCACGGATGCCGCTGCCACCGCAGGGAAGCGGCGCAAACGCGCCGCAAGGCGCAGCGCATCTTCACGCGGCAGCGCACCATTCAGACGAATGCGCGTATGTACGAGCTTCATACCTTCCATCCTCTCATCAGCGTCAGAGCCCACCAGAGCATCTGTGAGCCCGACGGCGTGTTATTCGTCATGACAAGTTGGCGAATGCCGCGCAGGACGAATACGCCCGCGACCACCGAGCTCAGATCGAGTGCGCCGCCCGTATGCCGCTGAATCCATCCGCTGAAATCGTGCACCGAGCGGCGCACACTCTGCGCAAGCGTCGCGGGAGGCGGAGCCGTACGCCCCTCGGAAAAGATCTCCTCCAGCCCCTCCGCGAGCACAAGGATATGCGCCTCATCCTCCGGCTCGTATGTGAGCAAAATGCTGCCCGAAACCGCGTTTGCCCGCACCCGCATCACAAACGGCAGACGCACAAGGCACTCTTCGAGCACCTGCGCAAACTCCGGTGTCAGATACGGCGTCCGATAGCGGCGTCGTCCCGCCGAGGCATGCACGCAGACAAAGGGCGGCTCCGAGGAGTCCTTCCGTTGTGCCGACGCGAGAGCCGACTCCGACGCCACATCTGCAGAGACCTCGTTGCCCTTGCGGCCGCTCCTGCCTGACGGCAGCAGCCCGCCCCCTGAGCGTCCCGCCATACCGAGCAGACCAGTCAGCGGGGACATACTGCCCGCACGGCCACCGCCGAGGAGACTCGTCGGCAGAAAGGATGCACCGCCCCCCACGCGTCCGCCGCCAAGCAGCCCCGTGAGTGCCGCTCCCCCGAGGGCAAGCCCGCCGGCGGCAGAGGAAAATCCGGATGCTCCGCCGCCCTGCGCGCGCCCGCGCCCACCGCCCATGCCGGGGGCAGAGGAGACAACATCCCCCGTCCCGCCCATCGACTGCCGCAACATATTCACCAGTGACGCGCCCAGCATCAGCCCCGAGACATAGTTCATATTGCCCGCCTCCTCGCATGCGTGCGCATATAGTCCTCCACACGGCGCAGCTGGGCATTCGCACGCAGACGCTCCGGCTCGTATGTGATGAGAATCGAGCCCGTCTCAATATTCGTCTCCACACGCTCGATCTCTGCGATTGTTCCAAGATGTGCCTGCACCTCGGCCTCGAGCGCAGCATTGTTCACAAGCTGCCTGCTGTAGAGGCGCACACGCCCCGGCATATAGGATGCGATATCCGTCGTACGGACGAGGACATCCATCGCCGACTGTGGAATCGCATTCTTGATCGTATCGAAAATATTCATAGGAAGACCGCTTCCTCTCCTTTTCAAAAAAGGGCTGCGCGCGTTCCCGCGCAGCAGCCCCCCATACAGATCTTACTACTCAGCCGTCTGTGCAGACTGTGCCGCAATCAGATCCTCGAGCTCCTCCTTCTGACGCTGAAGCTCCGCCAACGAGAGCTCCGTCTGCCCGGCCTCAAGAGCCGCAAGCTGCTGCGTGCGCTCCTGCATGAAGCGGTAACCAAAGATACCTGCCACCGCACCGACCGCAAGGCCAATCCAAAAATCTGTCTTCGAGAACATGATAATTCCTCCTCTTTACATATTGCCCAAACGGGCTGTTTGCATTGTGGCGCCTTGCCTCAGAACCGAGTGACCGCCGCTTGGAAAAGAAAAGCCGCCGCATGGCAGCTTTGAAAAATTCCTACGGTGATGACAATTCCTGCGCCGTTAGAACGAACATCCACCGCCGTTCTTTCCGGAATCATCTGGTATTCTCAGTATATGTGAGAATAAGAGATATGTCAATAGTTTCGAGATAATCAGGAATAACTATTGACATCATACTCATGTAAATATCATTATCATTATGTATGATAGCTCCAATCATCATAACATTCTATAAGGGAGTATCTTATGAAAATCCATCCCCAACACTTTGCGCGTTTTCTCGCCGTATGTATCGCCCTTGCCGCCCTCCTCTACGGGCTTTTTCATCTGCCCGCAGGCGAGGACGGCGATCCGCCGACCTACAAGGCGGAGGTACTCAGCGTCACGGAGACAGAGAACGAGATCAAGGCATTTGCCCCCCGTGCCGTGCAGTACGAAGTGCAGATTCGCATCGACTCGGGGGAAGCTGCGGGCACGGAGACAACCATCTCACACCGCACGCTGAACAATGCCGCCTTTGACATCCACCCGCAGGAGGGCGACAATATCATCGTGCGCGACGAGAACGGCAGCTATGCCATTGTCGACTACGACCG
>CAUVFG010000109.1:0-4825 GCA_963551125.1 uncultured Selenomonas sp.
CGCGCGTTCTACGCGCTGCAGCTCCCGCCGAATGCGCGCGGCGTCCACACGAATGCCGTGCACGGCTTTGCAATGATGCTCGTAAAGCTCCTGAAGGAGCTCGCGCCGACGCAGATCGTCATTGCATTTGACAAGAGCCGCACGACGTTCCGCACGGCGCTCTATCCGGACTACAAGGGGACGCGCGACAAGACCCCCGAGGAGCTGATCGCGCAGATCCCTCTGCTGAAGGAACTGACGGCGGCGCTCGGCATCCCCTTTCTCGAGATGGACGACTACGAGGCGGACGACATCATCGGCACGCTTGCGACGCAGGCGGCGGCAGAGGGCGCGGAGACCATCGTCGTGACGGGCGACCGCGATGCGCTACAGCTGATTCGCACGAATCTCACCGTCGTCCTGACGAAAAAGGGCATCAGTGAGACGCGCCGCTACGATACGGCGGCGTTCGAGGAGGAGTACGGCTTCCAGCCGATCCGTCTCATTGATATGAAGGGGCTGATGGGGGACAACTCGGATAATATTCCGGGCGTGCCCGGCGTTGGACCAAAGACTGCGACGAAGCTGCTCCTGCAATATGAGAGCATCGAAAACGTCCTTGACCATGCCGCCGAGATCAGCGGGAAGAAACTCAGCGCCTCACTCATTACGTACCGCGACCAGGCACTCCTCTCCAAGCAGCTTGCGACGATTGAATGTGCTGTGCCGGAACTCCGTTATGAAACGGAGGGCTTTCGCATGCAGCCCGACCGCACGGCGCTCGAGGCGTTCTGCAAGGAGTACGAGCTGCGGACAGTAGGGCGCGCGTTCTCGGATTATCTCTCTGCATCTGCACCGGCGCACAGCGTCGAGCAGTCGCTCTTTGGAGAGGAGACCGCAGTCACTGCACAGGTGAACCTCGATGCAGAGGCGTTTTCCGTTGCCGATCTCACGGCGCTGCGCACGGCGGAGGAGATTGCCGTCGGCGCGGTATTCAGCGGCACAGCGCCGTTTGTGCAGATCAACGTGCTCGCCCTTTCCTACGGGACGGAGCGGCGCATTCTGCGCGCGGACGCGTCGGAGTTTTCCACCGTATGCGCTGTACTCGCAGAGCGTCCCGTCGTGCTCTGGAATGCAAAGTGCTATGCGCAGGCGGGGCTTTCCGTCGGCGCGAATATCTTCGATCTCGAGCTGGCGGACTACCTCCTGCGCCCCGAGGAGAATAAGCGCGACCTCGCGCGCGCGGCATTTGCCTGCGGCGCGGAGTTTTCTGCCGTGCCCGAGGATGCGTCTGCGGAGCAGGACGCCGTGCATGAGGCGCTCACTGCCGCGCATCTCGCCAAGCCACTGCGGGCGGCGCTCGATGGGGCGGGGCTCATGCCGCTCTATCGGGAGATCGAACTGCCGCTTGTCCCCGTGCTCGCGGCGATGGAGCAGACGGGCATCTATGTGAACCGCGCGGCACTTGAGCGGGAACTTGCGGCGGCGAATGTGCGCATTGATGCGCTCGTCACGGAGATTCACGCGCTGGCGGGCACGGAGTTCAACATCAGTTCGCCCAAGCAGCTCGGTGAGATTCTCTTTGAACGTCTCGGACTCGCAGAGGGCACGAAGATCAAAAAGACGAAGACGGGCTACTCGACGAACGCCGAGACGCTCGAGCTGCTACGCGAACGCCATCCCATCGTGGACAAGGTGCTGACCTACCGTATGTGGACGAAGCTGCGCTCGACCTATCTCGAGGGCATCGGTGCGCTCATCCGTCCCGCGACGGGGCGCGTGCACACGAGCTTCAACCAGACGGTGACGGCAACGGGGCGGCTCTCAAGCTCCGACCCGAACCTCCAGAACATCCCCGTGCGCACGGAGGAGGGGCGCGCCGTACGTGCGCTCTTCGAGCCGGGCGCGGGCTATGATGCGCTCCTCTCGGCGGACTACTCGCAGATCGAGCTGCGCATCCTCGCGCATATGTCGGGCGATGAGACGATGATCGACGCCTTCCGCACGGGGCAGGACATCCATGCGCGCACGGCGTCCGAGGTGTTCGGCGTACCGCTCGCGAAGGTGACGGGAGAGCAGCGCCGCCGCGCAAAGGCGGTCAACTTCGGCATCGTCTACGGGCTGAGCGACTTCGGACTCTCGCGCGACCTCGGCATTTCACGCAAGGAGGCGGCGGGCTATATCGCGCGCTACTTTGAGCGCTATCACGGCGTGCGCGCCTTCCTCGACAAGATGGTTGCGGATGCGCACGCAAACGGTTACGTCACGACCCTCTACGGGCGGCGGCGTGACCTGCCCGCGATAAACAGCCGCAACTTCATGCAGCGTTCCTTTGCCGAGCGCATGGCGATGAATACGCCGATCCAAGGGACGGCGGCCGATCTCATCAAGATTGCAATGATTCGTGCCCACGATGCCCTGCGTGCATCAGGCGTCAAGAGCCGCATCCTTCTGCAGGTGCACGATGAGCTCGTGCTTGAGACGGTGGAGGCGGAGATCGCGCAGGTCACGGAGATCCTGCGCGCAGCGATGAGCGGGGCGGCAGAGCTCGCCGTGCCGCTTGCCGTGGATGTGCACGTCGGAAAGAACTGGGCGGAGGCGAAATAATTGCGGATCATCGGGCTCACGGGCGGGATTGCCTGCGGCAAGTCCACCGTCAGCAAGGCACTGCGCGCACTCGGCGCCGCAATCATCGACGCGGATGCTCTCGCGCACGAACTTTCACAGCCGAATGCACCGATTTTCAACGCATATGTGGAACGCTTCGGCAGGGAGATTGTGACGGCGGGCGGTACGCTCGACCGTGCGGCAATCGCCGCACGCGTCTTTGCCGACCCCGCCGTGCGCGCCGAGGTAGATGCCGTTACGCATCCCCTCATCCGCGCGGCGGCAGAGGAACGTCTATGCGCGGCACGCGCAGCAGAGAAGAGAGCAGCGGTGCTGGATGTGCCGCTGCTCTTTGAGGCGGGCTGGGATACGCTCGCCGATGAGGTATGGGTTGTTGCGCTCCCGGCGGAGGAGCAGCTTGCGCGTCTCCTCGCGCGGGACAAGACGATGAGCGAAGGAGAGGCGCGGGCACGCATCTCCGCACAGATGCCGCTTGCGGAGAAATGCGCGCGCGCGGACATCGTCATCGACAACAGCGGGACAGTGGAAGAAACACGGGAATGTATTGAACAACTTTGGAGGGAACGGATCATTGGGGATTCGTAATCTGCGGCTCGCGTTTTGGTGGGGGCTGCGTGCACTCGTCGTTGCCGTCATCATCTTTGTCATCGTCGGCGGCTGGGGATGGGTGGAGCGCAGCTACATCTACCCCTATGACTACCGCAGCTACATCGAGACGAGCGCCGTGCACTACCGTGCCGATCCCTATCTCATCGCCGCCGTCATCAAGCACGAGAGCAAATTTCAGCCGCGTGCGCGCTCCGACGGCGGTGCACTCGGGCTCATGCAGCTCATGCCGCAGACGGCAGCGTGGATTGCGCGGCAGATGGACGAACCCTTTACCGAGGACTATCTTTACGACCCCGCGCTCAACATCCGCTACGGCGTGTGGTACCTCGCCGAGCTCGAGAACGAGTTCGGCGGCAACGACATCCTCGCGCTCGCCGCCTACAATGCGGGGCGAGGCAACGTGCGCGACTGGATGGAGCGATACCACTGGAACGAACAATTTGACGAAATCGAGGCGATTCCCTACCCCGAGACGCGGCTCTACGTGCGCCGCGTGCTTGAGGACAGGGAGCAGTATAAGAGGCTCTACGACGAATGAACAAGACCTATCGGATTCTACCCGGTGCGGAGGATATGCTCCTCCGCCTTCTGCGCGGGCTCGCCCTCTCCGACGAGGAGCGGGCGCTTTTGCGTGCGTGCGCGCTGCGTCACGTCGAAGTCTCGGCGGAGGAAAATACGTGGGAGCTTGTCATCGGCACGCCCGCCGTCCTCGATGAGGAACTGATCGCCGCGATGGCGCGGCAGGTCGAGGAGAACTACGGCCTCGCGGGTGCATTCGTGCAGCAGAACGTCGTTGCGCTTGCGCCTGCCATTGCGCCGCTCTGGGAGCGCGTCGTGCGCGAGGCTGCGGGGGAGGATGCCGTCCTCTTTCACACACTGCGCCAGACGGAGTACGCAGTCGACGGCAACGTCATCCGCCTCTCTGCGCCGGGTGCGTTCGGCGCGGAGCTGTTCGCGCAGAGCACTGTTGCAAAGCGCATCGAGCGCGCCGTCCGCATGCACGTCGGCTGTGCGTGTCAGGTTGTCTGCATGGCGTGCGAGATCGGCGAGCTGCGTACAGATTGGACACCGCCGCCCATGCCTGTGCCCGTGAAAAAGGAAGCCCCCGCAGCCGCCCCCGCGCGTGCGGCAAAGGGAGCAAAGCCGAAGGAGCTGCCCGCCGGCGTCATCATCGGACGCGGCGTATCGGGCGAGGTGCGCGCGCTCGGCGTGATCGAGGACGAGGTGAAAAGCATCGTCCTCGAGGGCGAGATCTTCTCTCCGCAGGCGAATAAGCTCAAATCGGGCGCGTACATCCTGCTGCTGAAATTCGCCGACAAGACGAACGGCATCGCGTGCAAGAAATTCTTCGGCGTGCGCGGCAAGACGACGCAGGAGGACATCGACGCAGAGGTCGAGCGCATCCTGAAGGCGATCGGCAAGGGCTGCGCCGTCCGCATCCAGGGCAAGATCGAATACGATAAATTCGTCAGCGACTACGTTCTTTTCATCGACTCCATCGAAAAGCGCAATGTGCCGCAGCGCGAGGACACGGCAGAGGTGAAGCGCGTCGAACTGCACGCGCATACGAAGATGAGTGCGCTCGATGCCGTCGTCCCGCCGAAGGTGC
>CAUVFG010000110.1:0-4799 GCA_963551125.1 uncultured Selenomonas sp.
GAAAGGGACGCTGCAACGTCACAAGCGCAGACGAGATTCCTGACATCATCAAAAACATTGTGGGCAACGGCAGATTCCTCAACAGCAGTCTGCGTGCCTTCGATAATGCAGATGTCATGGCGTTCTTTGAGGGGCTGGGCGTGCCGCTCAAGACCGAGCGCGGCAACCGCGTCTTTCCCGAGAGCGACTGCGCTGCAGCTGTGGTGGACGCCATGCTCCGTCATCTGCGCGATCATGAGGTCGAGATTCGCACGAATGCGGCGGTGAGTGAGCTCTGCATTGAGGACGGTCACGTATGCGGCGTCGGCCTTGCAGACGGCACGCACATCGAGGCG
The DNA here is from genome assembly GCA_963551125.1 of uncultured Selenomonas sp. GTDB lineage: Bacteria > Bacillota > Negativicutes > Selenomonadales > Selenomonadaceae > Centipeda. Next base: position 336 of record CAUVFG010000110.1, read on the forward strand.
GCTTCCGTGATTCTCGCAACGGGGGGAGCCTCCTATCCAGCGACGGGATCGACAGGTGACGGCTATGCGCTCGCACGCGCGGCGGGGCACACGGTCACAGAGATTTTCCCCGCGCTCGTCCCTCTTGTGACAAGCGAGGCGTGGGTGAAGGATGTGCAGGGACTATCGCTTCGCAATGTGCGCGCAAGCCTTTACCATGCGGGCAAAAAGGAACAGGACTTTTTCGGAGAAATGCTCTTCACGCATTTCGGCGTAACGGGACCCATTATTTTGCAGCTGAGCCGCCGCGCGTCGGAACTCCTTGCGGCGGGGACGCCGGACTTGGAACTTCGTCTGAATCTGAAACCCGCGCTGACGCATGAGAAGCTGCGCGAACGCGTGGAGCGCGACTTTGCAACGTACGAACGCAAGCAGCTCCGCAATGCGATGATCGATCTCCTGCCAAAGAGGCTGATCGAGCCCGTGCTGAATGCGGCGCAGCTCCCGTCCGAGCGGTTTGCCCGGCAGGTCTCCGCCAAAGAGCGGGAACGCCTCGTGCATACATTGCAGGCGCTGCCGCTGACTGTCACGGGGACGCGTCCCATTGCAGAGGCGATTGTGACGGCGGGCGGCGTTGCAACGCGCGAGATTGACCCGCGCACAATGGAATCCAAGATTGTGAAGCATCTCTACTTCGTCGGCGAGCTGGTTGACGTGGATGCGTATACGGGCGGGTACAATCTGCAGGCGGCGTTTTCGATGGGACATGCCGCAGGTTCCTACAGCGTCTGGGATTTGGAAGGGGGACAAGTGAATGACTGAGATCAAGACGATTGCGCCCGTGCGGCACGGCTGGCAGGGCGAGGTCGAGATCCCAGGGGATAAATCCATCTCGCACCGCAGCGTCATGTTTGCGGGGCTGGGTGATACACCCGTGCATATCCGAAACTTCCTCCATGCGGCGGACTGCCTCTCGACGCTCGGCGTCATGCGTGCGCTCGGCGTGGATGTGGAGTTCCTGAATGAAAACGAGCTGATCGTCACGGGGAAGGGACTGCACGGGCTGACCGAGCCGACGACGGTGCTCGACGCAGGAAATTCGGGGACAACCCTGCGGCTCATGATGGGACTGCTCGCCCCGCAGCCGTTTCTCTCGACATTTTGCGGTGATGCCTCACTGACGCGCCGTCCAATGGGGCGTGTCCTCCGCCCGCTCTCCCAGATGGGCGCACGAATCTACGGGCGCAACGGGAACAATAACCTCCCGCTCACGATCGTGCCGACAGCGGAGAAGCTGCGCGGCATCCGCTACGAAAGCCCCGTTGCGAGTGCACAGGTAAAGTCCGCGATTTTGCTTGCGGGACTCTATGCGGACGCACCGACCACGGTGACGGAGCCCTATGTCTCGCGCGACCATACGGAGCAGATGCTCGCAGGCTTCGGCGTTCATCTTGAGCGCACGGGGACGAGCGTCACCGTCTTCCCCGTGGACGAGGGCAGCTATCGCGCGCCCGATGAGATCACCGTGCCGGGCGACATCAGCTCTGCAGCGTACTTCCTCGTCGCGGGGACAATTATCGAGGGAAGCCATCTCACGCTCAAAAATGTGGGCATCAATCCGACGCGTACGGGCATTCTGGATGTGCTTACAGAGATGGGGGCGCATATCACGCTCCGAAATGAGCGCACGAGCGGCGGGGAGCGCGTGGCGGACATCATTGTCGCGTCGGCGTCTCTGCGCGGCATCTCCTTTGGTGCGGAGATCATGCCGCGCCTCATCGACGAGATTCCCGTGCTTGCCGTCGCTGCACTCTTTGCCGAGGGGGATACCGTCATCACGGGCGCGGGCGAGCTGCGCGTGAAGGAGACCGATCGCCTCCATGCAATCGCAGAGGAGTTTCAAAAGCTCGCGCCCGGCAGCGTCGAGGAGCAGGAGGACGGGCTCATCATTCACGGAAAAACGGCGATTCGTCAGGCGCAGGTTCGCAGCCGGGGCGATCACCGCATGGCAATGTCGCTTGCCGTCCTCGGCGTGGCGGCGGAGGGCGTTCGGATCGAGGAACCGGAGAGCGTGAATATCTCATATCCGACATTCTTCTCCGAGATGGAGCGTCTGAGCAAAGGAGGATCTTTATGAAGCGTGTAATTGCGATTGATGGTCCCGCAGGTGCGGGCAAGAGCACCGTTGCCAAGATTGTAGCGGAAAAGCTCGGCTATACCTATATCGATACGGGCGCGATGTATCGCGGCGTCGCGTGGAAAACCTTGCGGGACGACAAGGAGGCGACCGATGAGGCGATCCTGCGCGCGGTTCGCGATATTGACGTGCGTCTTGCCTGCACGGAGAGAGGCACGCGCATCACAGTTGACGGCGCGGATGTGACGGCTGAGATCCGTACGCCCGAGGTCACACACATCGTCTCACGCGTCGCTGCGCTCGGTCCAGTCCGTGAGAAGATGGTGGAGCTGCAGCGCGCGATGGCGACGGACGGTGCCGTCGTGATGGACGGGCGCGACATCGGGACGAATGTGCTGCCAAATGCCGACGTGAAGATCTTCCTCACGGCGTCCGTGGAGGAACGCGCACGCCGCCGCTATGACGAGATGGTGGCAAAGGGCTATGCCGTTGACTTCGATGAGCTGAAAGATGAGATTGCATCCCGTGACAAGCAGGACAGCGAGCGCGCAATCTCACCTCTGCGGCAGGCGGAGGATGCCGTGCTCCTCGACTCGACGGCGCTCTCGATCGACGAAGTTGTGGCGCGGATTATGGAACTCTCGGAATAGGCGGTCACTATGCTGTACGGATTTTTACAGGTCGTTTTTCGGCTGTTTTTCTATCTCGTCTTTCGCACACGCGTCTACGGGCGCGAGAACATCCCCGCAGAGGGGGCTGTTATTCTCGCCGCAAACCACGCGAGCAACATCGACCCGCCGCTCATGGCGAGCCTCATCGACCGCCCTGTCAGCTATATGGCAAAGATCGAGCTGTTCGAGAATCCGATCTTTGGCGGTGCGATCCGCCGCTGTCATGCCTTTCCCGTGAAGCGCGGCGCATCCGATCGCGGCGCCATCAAGGCGGCGGTTACGGTGCTGAAGGAGGGGCGCATTCTGGGGCTCTTCCCCGAGGGCACGCGCAGCAAGACGGGTGAGCTGCAGAAGGCGGAGGCGGGCGTCGCCCTCATTGCCGCCATGACGGGCGCACCGATTGTGCCCGTCGCCATCCTGAATACGCACCGTATCTTTGCAAATGGGGGATGGATTCCGCAGCTGCGCATTATGTACGGCGTGCCGATCTCCTTTCACGGCGACCGCAAGAGCAAGGAGTCGCTGGATGCCTTCTCCGAGGAGATCATGGCGCAGATCGCGCGGATGAAGGATGAACTTGCGCGCAAGTGAATAGAACGTGAGGTGAGGAAGTGGAGCTGTTTGATGTTCTGCCTGAGCGTTTTTTCGGGCTGCTGGCGGGGAAATGTCGGCGGATCTATGCGGAGGCGGGACTCTGTCTCTACGAGCAGTACCGCCTTGCCCAGTTCGGCATCGAGCAGGAGATCCTGCGCGATAAATTCCAGGAGCTGATCGAGAGCTGGGCGGAAGCCGGCGTTGCGTACGAGGAGGAGGATTTTTCGGCGAAGGATGCCGGCGCGGAGGAGTCGCGCGCCAAAGCAAATCACATGATCCGCCGCATGAAGGAGTTCGGCTGGCTGGACTATGAGCAGCGCGAGAACTTCAAAATATTTATTTTGCTCCCACATTACAGCAGCCGCTTGTGGGGGCTTTTTGCAAATCTCTGCGAGGGGCGTGCGGTGGAGTACCAGCGCTTTGCCTTTACGACCTATCAGGTGCTCTCGGGCGAGGCGGCAAAGGCGCAGCCGAGCATGGCGGTGCTTGAGGCGGAGCGGCTCGCGGAGGAGTTCGTCGAGGAGCTGCGTATTCTGCTCAATAATATCAAGAGCAAGATGGAACAGGTCTCCGCACAGACGAGTCTGCAGGATGTGCTGTCTCATCATTTCGTCGAATATCGGGCGGACATTGTGGATCGCAGCTATCATCGCCTCAAGACCTCGGATCACGTCTCGCGCTATCGTATCCGCATCCTACAGGAAGTGCAGGAGATACGGCAGAACAAGGAGCGTCTGCGTGCCCTCTGCGACGATGCCGTGCGCCGTCAGCTTGCCGACTCGGTGGAGGCTGCGGAATACCGCATGAACGCATCGCTGCAGACGATCGAGGAGATCTATCGGGGGCTCGATGATATGTTTGCCCAGATCGACCGTCGCCACAATCAGTATGTGCGTGCGTCCTACGAGCGTGCGCTGTACTTGCAGCAGGCGGGCAGCGCGCGCACGGAGAGCATGATTGTGGGCGTCCTCCTAGCCATAGCCGAGGCACGCGAGGAGGGGAGCGAGGTCGGCGGGCTGTCGCGTCTCTTCCGTCTGCAAGCGATGGATATGCTCCTGCCCGCGTCCCGCTATGTGCCGCGCA
>CAUVFG010000111.1:0-4796 GCA_963551125.1 uncultured Selenomonas sp.
AGGAGGGGGAGCGGGACACGATCCTCATCCTCGTTGCGACCTCGGGCGATACGGGGAAAGCCGCGCTTGAGGGCTTTGCCGATACCGAGGGCATCCGCATCATGGTGTTCTACCCCGACGGTGGTGTCAGCCCCGTGCAGCGTCTCCAGATGGTGACGCAGACGGGGGCGAATGTCTCCGTTGTGGCGGTGCGCGGGAACTTCGACGATGCGCAGCGCGGCGTGAAGGAGATCTTCGGCGATGCTGCGATGGCGGAGGAACTTGCCGCGCTCCATACGAAGCTCTCCTCCGCGAACTCGATCAACTGGGGGCGGCTCGTCCCGCAGATCGTCTACTACTTCAGTGCCTATGCCGACCTCCTCGGAGAGCACAAAATTGCGGTGGGTGATGCGGTGAACTTCACCGTACCGACGGGGAACTTCGGCAACATTCTCGCGGGTTACTACGCAAAGCGCATGGGGTTGCCCGTCGGAAAGCTCGTCTGCGCGTCGAATGCGAACAATGTGCTCACGGACTTTTTGCAGACGGGCATCTATGACCGCAAGCGCGACTTTTATCAGACGATGTCGCCGTCAATGGACATTCTCGTATCAAGCAACCTCGAGCGTCTGCTCTATCATCTGACGGAGGACACAGCACAGGTCGCTGCGTGGATGCAGGAACTCAAAGAGGACGGGAAATATGACGCATCCGCGCTGCTCTCCGCGCTCCGTGAAAATTTCTGGGCGGCGTTCGCAGACGATGCGGCGACGGAGGAGGAGATCCGCGCCGTGTATGAGCGTACAGGGTATACGCTCGATACGCATACGGCGGTTGCCTATTGTGCGGCAGAAGCCTATCGAAACGAAACGGGGGACACGCGTCCGATGGTCGTACTCTCGACGGCAAGCCCGTATAAGTTCGGTGCAAGTGTGCTCCACGCGCTCGGTGAGACTGCGGACGGGATGGATGAATTCGCGCAGATGGAGCGCCTGCACGCGCGGAGTGGTATGGCGATTCCAACGCGTCTTGCCGCTCTGCATGACGCGAGGGTGCTCCACGAGGGAATCTGCGAAAAGACAGGAATGGCGGCGGCGGTTCTGACGTTTGCGCGTGCATAAGAAAAAATAAGCAAACAATAAATTTTTTTCATAACAAAGAAGGATTCTCGCCTTATGTGGAGAATTTTTACAAAGTACGATCATTGAGTATGATACCGAGGCGGACTTCGCCCCGCATCAATTACAGCCAAAGTTATTTTGGGGAAAGAGGTACAATATGGCAACGATTGATCTGACACAGTACGGTATTACGGGGACAACGGAGATTGTTCACAATCCCGGCTACGATCAGCTCTTCCGTGAAGAGCTGCGCCCCGATCTCGAGGGCTACGAGCGCGGTCAGGTGACGGAGATGAAGGATGCCGTCAACGTCAAGACGGGCATCTACACGGGACGTTCGCCGAAGGATAAGTACATCGTGGATGATGATACGTCGCGCGATACGGTCTGGTGGACCTCCGACGAGTACAAGAATGACAACCATCGTGCGAGCCAGAAGGCATGGAATGCGGTGCGCGACATTGCGATTCGTGAGCTATGCAACAAGCGTCTCTTCGTTGTCGATGCGTTCTGCGGCGCGAATGTCAATACACGCATGGCGGTGCGCTTTATTACGGAGGTTCCGTGGCAGGCGCATTTCGTCACGAATATGTTCATCCGCCCGACGGAAAAGGAGCTTGCCGAGTTCAAGCCCGACTTTGTGGTCTATAATGCGGCAAAGGCACGCGTCATGCACTTCGGCGATCTCGGTCTCAACTCCGAGACGGCGGTCATGTTCAACCTCACGAGCCGTGAGCAGGTCATCGTCAACACGTGGTACGGCGGCGAGATGAAGAAGGGCATCTTCTCGATGATGAACTACTATCTCCCCCTCAAGGGCATTGCCTCCATGCACTGCTCGGCAAATACGGACAAAGAGGGGCAGAATACGACGCTGTTCTTCGGTCTCTCGGGCACAGGCAAGACGACGCTCTCGACTGACAGCGCACGTCTCCTCATCGGCGACGACGAGCACGGCTGGGACGATGAGGGCGTCTTCAACTACGAGGGCGGCTGCTACGCAAAGGTCATCAACCTCGACCCCGAGGCGGAGCCGGACATCTATCAGGCAATCCGCCGCAACGCGCTCCTCGAGAACGTCACGGTCGACCTTGCGGGACATGTGGACTTCGCCGACAAGACGGTCACGGAGAACACACGTGTATCGTACCCCATCAACCACATTGAGAACATCGTACTCGGCCATGTTGCGGACAAGTCTGCAGGCCCGCACGCAAAGCACGTCATCTTCCTCTCGGCGGATGCGTTCGGCGTTCTGCCGCCGGTCTCGATCCTGACGCCGGAGCAGACGAAGTACTACTTCCTCTCGGGCTTCACCTCGAAGCTCGCGGGCACGGAGCGCGGCATCACGGAGCCGACCCCGACGTTCTCGGCGTGCTTCGGTCAGGCGTTCCTCGAGCTGCATCCGACGAAGTACGCAGATGAGCTCGTGCGCAAGATGGAGGAGCACGGCTCGCGTGCCTATCTCGTGAACACGGGCTGGAACGGCACGGGCAAGCGCATCTCGATTCAGGATACGCGCGGCATCATCCACGCGATCCAGGACGGCTCGATCGACAATGCGCCGACGAAGAAGATTCCGTATTTCGACTTCGAGGTTCCGACGGAGCTGCCGGGCGTCGATCCGAAGATCCTCGATCCGCGCGACACCTATGCAAGCCGCGCGGAGTGGGATGAGAAGGCAAAGGATCTCGCTGAGCGCTTCATCAAGAATTTCAAGAAGTATGAGGGCAACGAGGCGGGCAAGGCTCTCGTTTCTGCGGGTCCGAAGCTCTAAGGAAGCACTGATAAATTCAGCCACGCCATCTTAGCGCATCTTTTTTGCCCGCTTTTCGTTAGCAAATCCTCCACATAGCTCTGGCTATGCGTCCGGTTTGCTGCCTCAATCGGACAGAAAAATCTGTGCCAATCTGACGGACTTCATTTTATCAGCGATTCCTTAAGGCGTATTTGCTCGATAGAAAAAGCTGCCGCATCTGCGGCAGCTTTTTTGATAGTGGAAGGGAGGTACGATGCACCTCACAGACAGCATCAACAAGATGCGCGGTGTCGGTGTGAAAAAGGCGGCGGCATTCGCGCGTCTCGGCATCGGGACGGTGTATGACCTCCTGACGTATTATCCGCGCACCTACGAAGATCAGAGCCGCGTGACCCCCATCGCCGAACTGCGCGTTGGGGAGCGTGCAACCATCCTCGGCGTGATTCAGCAGGTGACGGAGCGTCCGACGCGGCGGCGCGGCTTTACGGTGCTGACGGCACTTCTCGGCGACGGGACAGGCTATGCACAGGCGGTCTGGTTCAACCAGCGTTTCCTCAAATCAAAGCTGCGTGAGGGGCTGCGCATTCTCCTCTCGGGCAAGGCGGACTATGCCTATAACGGCGGCGGGCAGCTTGCTCTCTCGCAAATCACATCATTTGAAATCCTCGGTGGACAGGATGCGGCGGATGAACACCTCGGCATCCTGCCCGTCTATGCGGCGACCGAGGGGCTGACGCAGAAGCAGCTGCGGCAGATGATGACGTATGCGCTTGCGCAGACGGTGGATGAAATGGAAGAGAACCTGCCGCAACGCATTCGTGAGGAGTACCGTCTCATCGGACGCAGGGCTGCCTTTCAGCGCATTCATTTTCCCAAACAGGAGGAGGAACTGCGTGCGGCGCGGCGACGGCTTGCGTTCGAGGAGCTGTACCTCATCCAATGTGGGCTGCTCGCGCTCAAGAAGCGCACGGCAGAGGAACAGGAGGGAATCGCACATGCGGCGAACGGGGCGTTGGTCGCACGCGTGCTTGCAGCACTGCCCTTTGCACTGACCGACGATCAGGAGAAGGTGTGGGTGGAAATCACGCGCGACATGGAGTCGCCGCTGCCGATGCGCCGTCTCGTACAGGGGGATGTCGGCTCGGGCAAGACGGCAATCGCGCTGCTCGCGCTCGTCAAGACGGTGGAGAGCGGCTGTCAGGGAGCACTGATGGCTCCGACGGAGATTCTTGCACATCAGCATTATGACTATTTGCGTGAGCTCCTTACGCCGCTCGGCGTGCGCGTGGGCTTCCTCTCGGGGCGGCTCACGAAGAAGGATCGCACGGCGATGGCTACGGCGCTCGGCGCGCATGAGGTGGATATTGCGGTCGGGACGCACGCGCTGATACAGGATCATGTCGCGTTTGCCGCGCTCGGACTCGTGGTGACGGATGAGCAGCACCGTTTTGGCGTTGCACAGCGTACGGCGCTCGAGAAAAAGAGCACGCTGACGCCCGATGTGCTCGTCATGACGGCGACGCCGATTCCGCGCACAATGACGCTGACGGTCTACGGCGACCTCGATGTCTCACGTATCGAACACCTGCCGCCGGGACGGCAGCCCATTCGGACATTTCTGCGCGATGAGCGGGCGCGCGAGAAGATCTATGCCTTTGTGCGCAAGGAAATCGAGGCGGGGCGGCAGGCATACGTCGTCTGTCCTCTCATCGAGGCGAGCGAGGAGAGCAATCTGCCCTCGGTGGAGGAGGTCTATGAGGAACTGTCCCACGGCATTTTTCGCGGGATTCCCTGCGGGCTGCTCCACGGTCGCATGAAGTCCGCGGAGAAGGAAGCGGTGATGGAGGGGTTCTACACGGGCCGCATCAAGCTGCTTGTCTCGACCACGGTCATCGAGGTCGGCGTGAACGTGCCGAATGCGAGCATCCTCGTTGTCG
>CAUVFG010000112.1:0-4766 GCA_963551125.1 uncultured Selenomonas sp.
TCGACGCCGTGGACGCCGCCATCGAGGTCATTGACCTCCTCTCGCTCGACTCCACCAACATCGCCCCCGCGCACTGGCAGACCATCGCACGCAGCATTGCGGACTGCCGTGCGGACTATGACGGCTTCATCATCACCCACGGCACGGACACGATGGCATACACAGCCGCCGCACTCTACTACATGCTTGAAAATATCGACCGCCCTGTCGTCCTCACGGGTTCGCAGCGTCCACTCGGTACGGACGGCTCGGATGCAGAGGGGAATCTGCGCCTTGCATACGAGGCAGCCTGCAGCGGCTTTGCAGGCGTCTGTCTCGCGTTCGGTGGGCGGCTCACCCACGGGAATGCCGCGAAGAAAATGTATTCCCTTGCGGACGACGCATTTCGCAGCATCGGACGCGCAGAGATCGACCTCACCGCCCCGTCCGCACCAGCTGCCCCCTTTCATCTGCACGACGCACTCGATACGCGCGTTGCCGTCATACGCCTCTACCCCGGTATGAAGCCCATCACGATTGACGCACACATCGCGTCGGGCTATCGAGGCATCATCCTTGAGGGCTACGGACTCGGCAGCGTCCCCGGCGACGATGCGGAGGAGAGCTTTCTCCCCACACTCGACCGCGCTCGGACACGCGCCTGCACCATCGTCCTCACAACGCAGTGCATCTATGACGGCGCGGACATCTCACACTACGAGGTCGGCGTCCGTGCGGCCGAGCTCGGTGTCCTCGCGGGCGGCACGCTCCCCATCGAGGCACTCTACGCCCGCCTCATGCAGAGACTGGCAGAGACGCCCGAGGGAGAAACGGTGAAATCACTTGAGAAAAACTCTGGTGAACCGAGATGAAGCCGCTTGCCTATATTACGCAGGAAGTAATTGACCTGTTAGCGCTTCCGTGCCAAGCAAATACACCGATCTATTTAGGGCAAAGCAATAGAGAACATATGCAGACAAGTCACCCGCAGGACTATCAAAAATATCACGACTACATCTCGCTGATCCTAAGCACTCCCGATTATGTCGGTGCAAATCCAAGTGATCAATCCATTGAATATGTTCGCGAATTTCAGATTGATGAACACGAGTATGTAAAAGTAGCTGTTCGTATTTCTCTCTCTGGGAGATATTATGCGCGTTCTCTCTACGTACTGAATCCCAATCGAGTTCGTAATTTTATTCAAAAAGGCACTCTAAAGCATTTGACGAAATAAACAAAATGCTTTATACTGGACACAAGGAATGAGAAGCAGAGGACGGAACGGGCAGCCGTCACCGGATGGTCGAAAGACCTGAGTAGGAGATGCAGGAATGTCACCCTGCCTATTCTCAGAGCAGAAATGGGGCTACAGAGATGTGGCTCCATTTTTTAATTAGGAAGAGGATACAATGCAGCTTCAAGAAATCGGCGTCGTTCATAACGCCTACAAAAACCTCACGGACATCCCTCGGCAGGGACGCATGAGCGAAGAGATCTCGGAGATCGAGATTCATCCGAACTTCTCGGACGGACTGCTCAAAATCGAGCAGAACAAATACCTCATCGTCCTCTACTGGGCGCATCTGGCGAAACGGGATATCCTCAAGACCATCCCGCCCGCCGCAAGGGAGATTCACGGCGTATTCGCCAGCCGCTCTCCCGGCCGCCCGAATCCCCTCTCCCTCTGCATCGCCGAACTCATCGAACGCAACGGAGACATCCTCCGCGTGAAGGGACTCGACGCACTTGACGGCAGCAGCGTCATTGACATCAAGCCGTATACGGAAATGGACCGTATTGCCCTTGCATAGACAATCCACAGCACATCCCCCGCTCATACAGAGCGGGGGATTTTTATGAACACAATTCACATCACATTCATTGAAAAATATTTTTTGAATTTATTCATGAAAAAGACTTGTAATGAATCCCGTTCGCTATTATAATACACGTACGCACTTTGATGCGAGAATTGTTTTCATTATACGTCCGTAATAGTTAAAATGTTTGGTATGCCGTATGAATGAAAACATGAGGCTGTTCCGAGGGATCGGAGCACATCAGTCATTGTATTAAGGAGGATCTCATGACGAGGAAACAGCGTAAGCGCTCGCTGCGTATGCTCACCTACGCGATTTTGGCAGGACTCACCCTGCCCGCCTATACGGCATGGGCGGACGATGGGACACAGGGCGGGGGCAAAGTCTCTACTGCAGACATTCACGTGGAGGTAGATGCCGCGCAGGAAGAGGCAAAGATGGAGTCCCAGCAGAAGACCATCATCACGAAGGAAGACATTGAGAAGAAACAGGCAAAGTCCGTCGAGGACATCATCTTCAGCGAGACGGGTGTCTCGCGCACGGTGGATGCGATGGGTCGCGTCGGCGTCTCAATTCGTGGTGCAGAGCCGCGTCACACGCTGATTCTCGTGGACGGTCAGCCTGTTCTCGGGGATCTCGCAAAATACTCGGGCGCAGCGGACGAGGTCATGCGCCTCGGCACGGAGAACGTGGAGCGCATCGAGATCATCCAGGGAGCGGCGAGCTCGAAGTACGGATCGGATGCAATCGGCGGTGTTGTCAACATCATCACGCGCAAGGCGACAAAGGAGCCGGGATTCCAGTTCAACTGGGAGGGGCTAAAGACCAAAAACGACGACGGTCTTCCGTTCTCGAATTTCTTCCTGCGTGCAGACTCGGGGCAGATGGGCAAGTTCCGCGTCGGTCTCTCGGGCAGCAAGCGCGAGATCATGCCCGTATACGCAAGTGTTGCACGACGGAAAACCGGTATGGGGTTTGACTATGGTAAGCGCGACTTCAAGCCAAACGTTCTGCGCGCCTATGGCGACACGGCAAACCTCGGTCTGGTCGGCACCTACGAGCCGGACAATCGTAATACATTTGAGGTTCGCATGGATCATTATACGGAGGATCTCGTCCGCGATGTCAAGCACTCTGACTCTGACCTCGAACCACAGCAGCACTTTAAGCGACAGGCAGACCGCAACGCCTATAACATCGCTTGGAGCGGCTACAACAACGCAAGCGACTGGAATGTCGAACTGAACTCCACGAACATCAAGGAGAACGATGTCTCCCTCATCAACTATGACGGAAAAAGTGCCTACGAAGGCAAGAATGAGCTGCGCTATGTGGACGATGTCGACCATCGACAGATCGACTTCAAGGCGTCGATGAATACACAGCTGAGCGACAAACACCTGCTCAGCTTTGGTTTCGGAATCACAAATGAATCCGGAGAGGGCAGCCGTCTCAAGAGTTCACCGAACACCTCGACACGCCGCATCGACCCGTGGGATTACGATAAGAGCCTGCGCGTGGACAAGAGGGATTGGCTGACGCGCGACGGCGACGAAAAGAAATATGTATGGTCGCATATCCATGACTACAAGTATAAAACCGCTGATGACCCGAGCCATGCGCCGGAGTGGGATTTCGATTACGAATACTACTATTATGACAAGAACACCCCCAATTCTTTCCTTCCAAAGATTAACTACGAAACCTATTTGGAACACATCAAGGGAAAATCTGATATAGACAGACGGCCTGACCCGAGCGCATGGAACTATGATTCCTGGAAACCGAAATGGTCTGACGGTGCGGAGATGACGTGGGATGAGTACAATGCCTACATCGAGATGGATACGAAGCTGCGGGAACAGAATCCGACCCTAAGAAAGCTTCCCAGTCTCGTCGATAAATATTTCAGTCTCGGTTCGGAGCGAAGTGCAAATGCCCCCAAACTGAACGGAAAGATGTTCCTCGAAGAGTATTGGGAGCGTGACCAGCGCATTACCACAGGAAGCGGCACGATCAACAAGCAGCATTTCTTTGTCGGCGACACATGGCAGATCTCAAAGGACACAATGCTCTTCCCCATCCTGCGTGTCGACCACAGCAATCTCTTCGGCACGAACATCTCCGGCAGTGTCGGTGTGACACACAACGTCGGCGGCAATTCACATCTCCGCTTCAAGACGAACGTCGGCACGAGCTACGCAGAGCCGGGCATGGGTGAACTCTGGTACAACTGGGAGATGTACGGCAGCAATCCTGTCGGCATCGGCGTTGCGCGCATGGGCTGGTGGTGGGCCGGCAACCCGAATCTGAGGCCCGAAAAATCCCTCAACATTGATATGAGCATCGAGGGCGAGACGAAGAATACTTACGCGCGTGTCGGCATCTTCCACAACCGCATCCGTGACTATATGAGCGTCTACTTCACGGGCAAATACATGGACTTTGCGCCGCAGCTCGGCACCGCTGCCAAGTGGATGCGTGCGCCCGATATGATCTACAGCTTCAAGAACATCGGACGCGCGGAGATCACCGGACTCGAAGCAGAGGTGCGTCAGAAGATCGGTCCGCATTGGGATGCACGCCTCGGCTATACCTACCTCCACGCACTCAACAAGAGCGACCCGCTCATGCCGGATCGGCTGCTCGACCGCCCGACGCACAAGATTGATATCGGCGTCTCCTACGAGGACAAGAAGACCGGCTGGTTCGCGCAGCTCTGGGGAGACTACTACATCCGAATGCTCGACAGCAATACCCTTGCGAACAGGGCAAACTACTGGCCGGATATTCTCTCGGGCAGCAGTGCCGTGTATGGCAAGCAGGAGTATCAGGAAAAAACGTTCGGCATCTGGAATTTCATGGTGCAGAAGAAGCTCAGTGAAGATGCCATGGTCTACGTCGGCGTAAACAACATCTTCAACCACCGCGACGACGACCGCGCAACGCAGGAGCGCGTCTACC
>CAUVFG010000113.1:0-4760 GCA_963551125.1 uncultured Selenomonas sp.
ATGCGTAACCTGTATGGTTTCTTCCGCGACTCGCCTGCGTTCCTGCCGAGACATGACATTCCCCTCTTTCATCTCATCGCATGGATGTGAACCTGCTTCCAATCCTCGATCTGCATAGCGAGTGGTCGATTCCTTGTGCCAAGTCCGCCGCAATGTGCCAGCGGATGTATGCGTCCGCCCCCATAGTCAGCATCGGCCTTCGTCTCCTGATTCTCTCCGATATATTTCATATAGCCCTTATAGGGTATTCTCTTACCTTTTACAAGTGCCTTGTAAACACAGTCAAAGGTAAGGCGTCCCAAGCACAGAATATTCTTTGGCTGCAATATCGTACATAGCGTCTGAAAGCTCTCCATGTCATCTTTCATGAGTTTCTTCGTCATGCCTCTGCTGCTTTTTTTACGTCTGTAGCCCAAGCAGAAATTCGTAAAGAATAATTCGCTGTATCGCTTCTCCGCGATAGAAGGCATGTCCCCTTCGCCATAACCAAGCTGACGAAAGAGCTCGATCAAGTTTCTATCCGTACGAAATACAGTATCTCCACCCTGTTCATCAATATAGGGCTGCTCCTGCCCGCTATTGATGGCGCGTATTCTATCCCAAAAAGACGCCGGTACATAAGCCGGATCCCCCCAATCCTGCCCGACCAACAAGTATTTTATTTCCGGTGTTCCATCCGCATAGCCCAATCCCTGCCAATATGTATAGAGATTGATTTCATTACAAATGCCAAAGTCCTCATCGAGCGGTATCAGAAAAGAAGCCTCGTCGCTTTGCATCCGATAACGCGCTTGTGAGTCTTTTACAAGGTTTGCATATGCCTCTCCCTTGTTCATATATGACACCTTCTCTTTGCACATACTACTGTGGTCAACCATTTTGCTTGCAAAACGGTTGACCACAAGAAACAATTTTATTTTAATATTTTATCGTATTCTCAAACTTTATGCAATAGTGTCATACAATCACATCTCAGCGACGGAACTTCTCGAGCGGCTCTGCATGGTCGGTCACAAACTCGACCGTGCCGATGTATTCGCCTGTCCTATCATACATCGCCTGATAGTGCACGCGGATCGGGCGCTCGCGGATGTAGCGGTGCACGATCATCTGCGTACGCTTCTTCGCCTTGAAGTCCGCGATCAGATTCCGCACCACGGGGATGATCTCGGGCGGGTGGCAGTTCATCACGTCCCGCCCGAGTGCGGACAACGGACGCGTAAAGACCTGCCCCTCGTTCGTGAAGAAGCGGACGACATCGTCCTTGTCGATGAACGTGATGTCCACGGGCAGGAGCTGAAGGATCGTCGTCAGCTGCTCCATCGAGAGCTCGCCCGTCGGGAACTGGAGCTTCCCCCCCACCTGTGTCTGCGCAAGGCGCGCCTCCTCCTGATCGAGCCAGGGCTGCGCCTCTGCCCACGCGGGAATCGGAATGCCGAACGAGATGCCCATATCAGGAAGATCATGATAGCAGCGATACCATTCCATCTGCGTAAAATAGCGCAGGCTGAGCGGGAAGAGAATCTTTTCCTCCTTGAAGATCATCTCACGAATGCGCTGCGTGAGTGCACGGATACGTGCCTCGTAGAGCGGCAACGTCTCCGCATCCGCCTTGAGTGCCTTAATGATCATCGCAAGTTCGCGCTTCATCTCATCATCAATGCCCCACATGACCTGCGAGGGTCCCGTGACACCATAGTCGTAGAGGAGCGGCATCAGCAGCTCTTCCTTCTTGATGTAGTGCGAGCGCACATCGCCGAGCGCAAGGATGTGCTTCAGCATTTCATCCGTACGTTTCGCACCGTCCAGCTCAGCCTCAATCGTGTCGAGTAGGGTCTCAAGCGCGGCATTCTCCGCGCGCAGGATCGTGAGCGGATGTCCCTCGGGCAGTGCGTCGATATCGTCGGGGTTCACCGATGCTGCCTGTGCATGAATCTCATCATGTGAGAGCGCACCCGGCGGCAGCTCACTTGCCACGCCGTGAAAGAGTGCCGAATGCACGTCGCAGAGGCGCTGCACCTCCGTGATCGGCATCCCCTCCTTGATGAGGGTCTGCTCTGCGTCCATAATCTCCTGTGCCTCGACGTGTGCAAACTCCTTCACGAAATCCGCACGAACGGATTCCAGATCCTCGCCGTCCGAAAGACGCTCAATAAAGCCGCGCAAACGCCCCTGACGCGATGCGCCGTCCTCGCTGAGAACCGTATAGCCGTGCTCCTCAAATGCCGCAATCACCTTCGCGAGGTCGATGCCCTTCACCGCCGCGCCGCGTGGAATCGTCATGATGCGCCCCATCACGTTCAGCGCGACGGGATTTGTAATCTCCTTAAAGCCGATCTGCGCCATGATCTCCTTGACCTCGGGATTCTCCTCCACCAGCTCGGCAACTGTCTTTTTCAGATCCAATATCTTCTCCATCGTCAAAGCTCCTTTATATATCAAATGCTCTTTGTCATCTCTGTGTGACGATTATAACGCAAATCGGTGAAGAAAGGCTGTAACCTTTGGTACGAAACAAAGAAAAAGACTGCCCCGAAAAGAGCAGCCTCAAAATATTTAGAGGGTCTTAAACGTAAACTCCGTTCCGTCGAAGCCAAGCTCCACGGTATCGCCGCCGCGCACATCGCCCGCGATGATCTTCTTCGAGAGGGCGGTCTCGACCGTGTGCGTGAGCAGACGACGCAGCGGACGCGCACCGAAGTCGGGGTCAAAGCCCTCGTCCGCAAGTGCCGTAATCGCCGCATCGTCCCATGTGAGCTGGATGTCTGCCTGCCGCTCGAGGCGTTTGCTGAGTGCCGCAAGCATGATTGCCGCGATGCGCTTCACATCGTCCTTCGTGAGTGCCTTGAATACGATCGTATCATCCACGCGGTTCAGGAACTCGGGGCGGAAATACTCCTTGAGCAGGGCGCGCACCGCCGTCTCCGCCTCGGTGTAATCCTTGCTCAGAATCTCATGCGATCCGAGGTTGCTTGTCATGATGATGACCGTGTTCTTGAAGTTCACGACGCGCCCCTTGCCGTCGGTCAGACGCCCGTCGTCGAGAATCTGCAGCAACACGTTGAACACGTCGCGGTGCGCCTTCTCGATCTCGTCGAGCAGGATGACGCTGTACGGGCGGCGGCGCACCGCCTCCGTCAGCTGTCCGCCCTCATCGTAGCCGACGTAGCCCGGAGGCGCACCGATGAGACGCGAGACGCTGTGCTTCTCCATGTACTCACTCATATCGATGCGGATCATGCTCCGCTCATCGTCAAAGAGGGACTCGGCAAGCGTCTTTGCAAGCTCCGTCTTGCCCACGCCCGTAGGCCCGAGGAAGATGAAGGAGCCAATCGGACGGTTCGGATCCTTGATGCCTGCGCGCGCACGCAGAATTGCCTCGCTGACCGCCGTCACCGCCTCATCCTGACCGACCACACGCTCATGCAGCACCTCTTCGAGATGGAGCAGCTTCTCGCGCTCGCCCGTCATCATCTTCGTGACGGGGATGCCCGTCCAACGGCTGACAACGCGCGCGATGTCCTCCTCGCCGACCTCCTCCTTGAGCATGCGTTCACCCTCGGACTGCGCGGCAATCGCCGCCTCCTCATCCGCGAGCTTCTTCTCGAGCTCCGGCATCTTGCCGTATTTCAGCTCTGAGGCACGCGCGAGATCCTGAGAACGTTCCGCAGCCTCCATCTCGCCGCGCAGCTCGTCCATCTCCTTCTTGATGGCGCGTACGCGCAGGATCGCCTGCGTCTCGCCCTCCCACTTCTCTTGGAGCTTCTGCTCCTCGGTGTGGAGTTCTTCCTTCTCTGCAACGAGCGCGGCGAGTTTTTCCTTTGACGCCTCATCCGTCTCTTTCTTCAGTGCCTCCTCCTCGATGTCGAGTTGGAGGATCTTGCGCCGAATCTCATCGAGCGGTGCGGGCATGGATTCGATCTCCGTGCGCAGCTTTGCCGCCGCCTCATCGACGAGGTCGATTGCCTTGTCCGGCAGGAAACGGTCAGAGATATAGCGGTCGGAGAGCGTCGCCGCCGCCACGAGTGCTGCGTCGCGAATGCGTACGCCGTGATGCACCTCATAGCGATCCTTCAGCCCGCGCAGAATCGAGATCGTATCCTCCACGCTGGGCTCACCGACCATGACGGGCTGGAAGCGGCGTTCGAGCGCCGTGTCCTTCTCGATGTATTTGCGGTATTCATTCAGCGTCGTCGCACCGATGCAGCGCAGCTCCCCGCGCGCAAGGAGCGGCTTCAAGAGGTTGCCCGCATCCATCGCGCCCTCTGCCGCCCCCGCACCGACGACCGTATGCACCTCGTCGATGAAGAGCAGGATCTGCCCCTCAGACTTTGCAATCTCGTTGAGTACCGCCTTGAGGCGTTCCTCAAACTCACCGCGGAACTTCGCGCCCGCGACCAGTGCGCCCATGTCGAGCGAGTAGAGCGTCTTGTTCTTCAGCGACTCGGGCACATCCCCCGCCACAATGCGGCGGGCAAGTCCCTCGACGATCGCCGTCTTGCCGACGCCAGGCTCACCGATCAGCACGGGATTGTTCTTCGTGCGGCGCGAGAGGATCTCGATCGAGCGGCGAATCTCCTCATCGCGCCCGATCACGGGGTCGAGTTTGTTCGCGCGCGCTGCCGCCGTCAGATCACGCCCGTATTTTTCGAGCGACTGATAGCCCTCCTCGGGGTTGTCACTCGTGACGTTCTGCTTGCGGTGCTTCTGAATCGCATCCTGCACCGCGCTCTTCGTCAGACCGAATTCGCGCGCGATGC
>CAUVFG010000114.1:0-4751 GCA_963551125.1 uncultured Selenomonas sp.
AGCCGATGGACAGGTCTACAGCGAGGCACAAGAACGCATGGACAAACTAAAATAGTGTTCTATCATTCGCAAAGCCGCATCTTCCGCTCACGGAACGTAACAATCTGCAAATCAAACGCACGGGCAAGCTCTCCTGCGCGGTCATAGTTCCGACCGACACCGTCGGGGACGTGGGCATCCGAGCCGATGGTGACATAGCGTCCGCCGAGTTCATAGTAGCGGCGGTAGATGGGAGCAAGTTCCTTAATGCCACGCGGAGTACCAAGGCGGCGCGTATTGATCTCGATGACGGTATCCGTCTCGACAAGGGCGCGCAGGACGGCGTCGATGTCCTCCGTAAAGTCCCCATACGAAATCTCAGGATTCTCAAACGGCGCATTGCGCGCGATGTAGTCGATGTGGGCGAGCGCATTGATAAAGGGGTGCGCATAGATCTCCGCACGCATGACGGTGAAGTATTCGTGATACATCTCCCGCTTCTCGCGCCCTTCAAATGTCTCGGGATAGTAGAGATCCTTTACGTCCAAAAAGTGAATCGATGCAAGCACAAAATCAAACGGAACGCGCCGCAGGAATGCGGCGTTTTTTTCACGCGCACTTGCCATCATGCCCATCTCGACACCGAGTGAGAGGTTTCCCTCAGCGCGGAGCGGCTCATACGCCGCCCAATATGCCTCGGGATCGAAGATGAACTCCTCCTCGCCCGCCGACGGATAGTCATAGTCGAGGTGCTCGGTAAAGACCAGCCCGAGCCCCTGCCGCGCCGCCGCACGCAGCGCATCCTGCACCTTCATCTCCGAGTCGGCAGAGAACTCCGTGTGGATATGGCTGTCAAAGTACATCGTCATTCCTCCGTCTTTTCGAGAGTACCAACCGCATCGGACAGCCGCGCAAAGTCCGCAAGTGATAGCTGCTCCCCGCGCATATTCTCTGCGATGCCCGCCGCCGCAAGTCCTGCGTGGCTCATCTCCTTCGAGAGGCCCGCGCCTGTGAGTGCATTGAGGAGGGTCTTGCGCCGCTGTCCGAATGCGGCGCGGACGAGACGGAAAAAGAGCTTTTCATCCGCAGGCTGAACCGTCGGTACATCCTGCACATGACAGGCGATGACAGCACTCGTCACCTCCGGTGCAGGCAAGAAGGAGCGCGGCGGCACGTCCATGACCATGCGCGGCACGGTGAAATACTGGACAGCGATGGAGAGCGCACCGTAGTCCTTCGAGCCGGGGCGCGCCGTCATGCGGATGGCGACTTCCTTCTGTACCATGGTCACGAGCCGCTCAATCGGCAGTCTCTGCTCAAGCAGTGTCATGAGAATCGGCGTCGTGATGTAGTAGGGCAGATTTGCAACGACCTTGAACCGCTCTCCCGCGCAAAGTCCGAGCGTTTCCGGAATGTTCAGCTTCAGAATGTCGCCAGGCACAATCGTTACATTATCATAGCCCTTCAGCGTCTCAGCGAGGACGGCGGGCAGTTTTTTGTCCAGCTCGACTGCAACAACACGTGCCCCCGTCTCGGCGAGTCCCTGTGTCAGCGTCCCGATGCCGGGGCCGATCTCGAGCACAATGTCCTCATGTGAGAGCTCCGCCGCATCCACAATGCCCTGCACAACGCTCCGATCCACGAGGAAATTCTGTCCGAGGCGCTTGCTCGCGCGCAGGTGAAAAGCACTGAGGATATGGCGCGTTACCTTGGGGTCGGCGATTATGGGTATACTTGCATTCATTGCAGTTCCTCTATTGCGGATTGAAATTCTTCTCGTGTGACACCATACGTATTGAGGCGACGGAGAAAGGTCTTCGCATTGGCAAAGCCGAGCCCGAGGCGGCGTCCGATGTGCGCACGGCGGGCTGCGGCATCCTCCGTGCCCGTCAGTCCGTGCGCCATCATATCGCTCATCGAAAAGATCTCTGCGGGCGCATCCATCGGCGTCCGCACCTTTTCAAGTGCCGCACGAATGGCAGCGGGACTCGCCTGCTCGACACCGATGTCGCCATCACTGAGGTTCGTCGCGTCCTCAACGGGGATGAAGGCATGGCGCGCGCGTGGGAACATCTCTGTGAGGCGCGCACGTATGCGCTCGCCCACGGTATCTGGGTCGGTGAGGACGATGATACCGCGCTTCTCGTACGCGGCACGGATATTTTTGATCGCGGTGCTGCGCAGACGGAATCCATCCGTGATGATGCAGTCCGCCTCAACCGCACGCCGCACCGCGAGCACATCCATCTTTCCCTCGACGATGATGACTTCTTGAATCAAAGTGTCACTCTCTTTACGATATTTTCTGCTGTGGAGATGATTCCAGAGGATCCTTCACCACGGGCGACTCGTAGAGGACAAACGGGTCGATGTCAATGCACTTCGTCGTGTCCCGATTCCCTGCCACATCCCATGCCACAGTACCATTCATCACAGTCAATGTATCGACGAACACACTGCGCTCGCGAAGGCGCGCGAAAACTCCCGTCCCCATGACAAGCTCCGAAGCATCGTAGCAACGCACCGTACCGTCGTTAAAGTAGGCGTAGACAATATAGTTGTCACCAGGAACAACCTGCAACACCTCGGGGAAAAAACGAGAATCCATCGTGGTCACATCCTTCGCATTGGCGGAATTGGATTGGGAGACTTTCCACTCTTGACGAGTTCCCAATTCTGCATTAGTTCATCCTGATAGAGAACGCACCAAGCAAGAACAATCTTCAACTGCCTATTGGGAAGATATCCGCTTAGAACACACGCATCCTGTATATCAATCGCCGCTTTGTTGTCTGCATATTCTGCATGGATATGCGGAGGGTTGTGGTCGTTGTAGTAAATTGTGATACGAATGCCAAAGAACAAACTGATTTCAGGCATATTGCGCCCCCCGTCCGTCACAAATACGTCCGCACTTCCCCATACAGTCTCTCATGAATCTCCGCAATCGGCAGCGGCTCTCCATCCATACTTGACGGAATCCGCACCCAGCCATAGCGCACGGCGAGGAGGACATAGGCATCGTGGGCGCGTGCGAGGTAGGCGGCGTCGCGCTCGTGGATGTCGGGCGCCGCGCCCTTCTCTTCCGCACGCAGGGCGATCAGCCGCTCTGCCGCGCGCGGCTCCATGTCGAGGAAAAAGACCGCGTCGGGTACGGGCAGCCCCATCTTGCGGAATTCAAGGTCATAGAGCCAGTCGAGATACGCATCGCGCTCCGCCGCATCGGCGATCTTCACCGCCTGATGCACCATGTTCGAGGTGGTATAGCGGTCGGCGAGCACAATCGCGCCCGCCTCGTAGTCCCGCCCCCACTTCATTCGATAGGAGGCATAGCGGTCGACAGCAAAGAACGTGGACGCGGCATAGGCGTTCACGTCGTCTGCGTGTGTGCCAAAGTCCCCGCGCAGGTACATCCGCACGAGCATGGAAGAGTCCGCCGCGTAGTCTGGAAAGGTGACGGGTACGACCTGATGTCCCTCGCGCACAAGGCGCTCCGTGAGCAGACGCGTCTGCGTTTCCTTGCCCGAGCCGTCCCCCGCCTCGATGATAAAGAGTTTTCCGTTTGCCATATCAACCTTTCGCAATCACCAAGAGTGTCCGAAGCGACGCATCTGCCGCTCCGACAACGCGCGCGCCCGCCGCCTTCATCACAGAGAGATAGGAGAGCGTCGCCTCGTCGATCACATCGCCCGCCGCGAGCACGGGAATCCCCGGCGGATAGAAGACAACCGTCTCCGCCGCAATCCGCCCCTCAGCCGCTTCCATATGCACGCACGCATGCGGCGCGAAATACGCCGCGCGCGGCTCCATCCCCATCCGAGGAATCGGCGGCAGTGAGAGAAACGCCGCCGCCCCGCGTGACGTGCACAGGGGCGCGCACGTTGCCGCCATATCCCGCAGCGCCGCAAGTAGCTGCTCCGCCTCGCGCACCCCATCCGCATAGGAGAGGAGCAGGAGAACATTACGCGCATCGGCAAGCTCCACGGCAACACCGCGCCGCCGCAGCTCCTCCTCCGCCGCAAAGCCCGAAAGCCCGCATCCTGTGACCTGCACCGTGATCTTCAGCGGGTCGAGCGCCGCACATCCGGGCGTCCCCATATGCTCTGCGCCGAATGCCCAGAGCCCATCGATCTCATTGATGCGGCGGCGCAGCTCGTGTGCGCACCGAATTGCAGCGACAAGACGCTCTGCGCCTTCCTCCGCCATCTGCTCCCGCGCCAGGTCGAGCGAGGCGAGCAGGATCTCATTGGGGCTTGTCGACTGCACAATGCCTGACGCCGCACGAATCCGCTCCGTCGGCACGCGTCCGCCGTGTGCGAGGAGCATCGAGGTCTGCGTCAGCGAGCCGAGCAGCTTGTGCGTGCTCTCTGCCGAGAGATCTGCCCCCGCCGCCATCGCAGACGGCGGCAGTTCATCGGAGAACGCAAAGTGCGCCCCGTGCGCCGCATCCACGAGGAGGAGCTTGCCCTGCTCATGCAGGAAGTCCGCAATTGCTGCCAGCTCCGTCGCCACACCGTAGTACGTCGGATAGACGAGAAGCGCGGCGCGTGCCTCCGGATGCTCGCACACGGCACGTTCCACGGTGCGCAGTGACACCCCCATCGCAATGCCGAGCTGTGTGTCAATCTCCGGCTGCATATAGACGGGACGCACGCCTGTGAGGATCATCGCCCCCACAACCGAGCGATGCACATTGCGCGGCACGAGGAGAACGTCGCCCGGCGCAAGCGCAGCGAGCAGCATGGTGTGGAGTGCGCCCGTCGTCCCATTCA
>CAUVFG010000115.1:0-4747 GCA_963551125.1 uncultured Selenomonas sp.
TAGAGACGCTGCTCGGTGTGTTCCAAACGCTCATGGCGAGCGGTGCGACCGTCATCGTCATCGAGCATGACCTTGACGTTATACGCAATGCCGACTACATTCTCGACATGGGGCCCGGCGGCGGCGAAGAGGGCGGCAGGATCGTTGCCTGCGGTACGCATGCGGATATCCGGAAGGAGCCCAAAAGTGTCACGGGACGGTATCTTTGAGCCGTTCTGCCGAAGGAGATGGTTTGTTTGATTTTAAATCAGCTGAAAGCTTTTTTTGATTTGCGCGGCGACACTGCATCGATCCAGGAAATTACAGAGCGAATCAACGCCGGCGTGCGATTTCGGGGGACGAATCTCAGTGTTCTGATCCTGGCGATCTTCATTGCCTCCATCGGCCTCAATATGAACAGCACTGCCGTCATCATCGGCGCGATGCTGATTTCTCCGCTGATGGGGTCGATCCTTGGAATTGGCTATGGGCTTGCCCGTTATGACAGCACATACATTCGTTCCAGTGCAGGAAGTCTGCTCGCCCAAGTGATCATTTCGGTTGCTGCATCGACGCTTTATTTTTTCCTCACACCGATCGATGGCCCTTCGTCGGAACTGCTTGCACGAACATCGCCGACCATCTGGGACGTTTTGATTGCTGTCTTTGGCGGCTTGGCAGGAATCATCGGCGTAACACGCAAAGAGGGCGGGAATGTCATCCCTGGTGTTGCGATTGCAACAGCTCTGATGCCTCCTCTCTGCACCGCAGGATATGGCATTGCTACGGGCGTTATGGCGTACACCGTGGGTGCACTCTACCTGTTCTTTATCAACAGCTTCTTTATCTGTCTGACGGCGTTCATCGTCCTGAAAATCATTGACATTCCCTCCAAGATAGAGCGCAACTCCGTGGAATTTTCAAGACAGAAACGCTAC
Source organism: uncultured Selenomonas sp. (assembly GCA_963551125.1). Lineage (GTDB taxonomy): Bacteria > Bacillota > Negativicutes > Selenomonadales > Selenomonadaceae > Centipeda. Next base: position 918 of record CAUVFG010000115.1, read on the forward strand.
CTGATGGCCTTTGCAGTGCTTGTCACGCTGCCCAGCTGTTTCTTTGCGTATCAAAGCGTGCAGAAAAATCTGGAGAACGAGCAGGCGAAGATTTATATCGAGGAGAATTTCAAAGCACCACCTCGTCTGGCAATCTCCTATACTTTGGATAACGAGAAGAAAATGCTGACAGTGTTTACGATTGCCGGAATATCGGAGGATGATTTGACGGCATTGACGGAGAAGCTGCATGAAAAGAAATACCTCAGGCCGTTCCAGTTGGAGGTCTTTTCTGCGGACACGGCGGAAGAGCGGGAAAAGATGGAGGCGATGATCGATCAGAGACTCAGCGAGGTCGAAAAAAGTGCCATTCCCTCTATGCAGGAGCAGCAGACTGTGACCGCACTCAAGTCTGCCCGCGAGGAAAGTGAGAAGAAGGGGACTTACATCTTGGACTGGAATCGTGAGGCTCGCATCGTATTTCCGCAAATCTCCCGCATCGCTGTCGGGAGTGTACGCGCACCTGCCGGGACTGGGGATAAATCGGCTGCTCTGAGTGAAACGCAAATTGCGTTCATATATCTGCAATCGGATATGGACGAAGCGTCGCGTGCTCGCTTGACCGAATGGATTTCGGACAAAGCAAAGAACCGTGTAGAGGTGCACTTCCTTCCTGAAGTTCCGCCAGCAGAGGAAAAAAAGGGATTGTAAGGAATCGCTGATAAAATAGACCCTCAGATTGGCGTAGATTTTTTCGTCCTATCAAGGAAGCAAACCGGACGCAGAGTGATGCTCTGTGGAGGATTTGCTGACGATGAGAGGGCGGAAAAGATGCGTCAAGATGGCGCGGCTGAATTTATCAGTGCTTCCTTTATATCCAATGACAAAAGAAGCAACGATACGAGGCAATCTGACCTCATATCGCTGCTCCTTTTGCGTGCCCGTTTCAAAATTGTACGCGGAAAAAAACTTGTCACCCTTTTGAACTTTGTGATAAAATGAACAAAGTTGTGCGCGGCGGTGGCTGTGATACCGTGCGCAAATCTCGGTTCGGTAAAGGAGGCGCTTATATGGAAACATTGGCCGCGATTATTTTTGTCGTAATGTATATGGTGATCGTCTCGGAAAAGATTCACCGTACGGTTGCCGCGATGATTGGCGCGGTGCTCATGATGCTGCTCGGCATCCTCTCGCAGGAGGTTGCGCTGCACCATGTGGACTTTGAGACGCTCGGGCTGCTCGTCGGCATGATGGTGCTCGTCGGCGTGACGAAGGAGACGGGACTCTTTGACTATGTGGCGATCAAGGCGGCGAAATCCGCAAAGGCGGAGCCGCGCCGCATCCTCGTCTACCTCTGTCTGATCACGGCACTGTTCTCCGCCTTCCTCGACAACGTGACGACGGTGCTGCTCATGGTGCCTGTGACGTTCAGCATCACGAAGATCCTGAGGCTCGACCCCATGCCGTATCTCCTCACGCAGATCATTGCGTCGAACATCGGCGGTACGGCGACGCTCATCGGCGATCCGCCGAACATTATGATCGGCAGCGCGGTCAAGGAGCTCACCTTCGTCATGTTCATCGAGCATCTCGCGCCGATTGCCATTATATGTATGCTCGTCGTCATGTTCATCATGGCGGCGATCTACCGCAAGAGCCTTGTTACAACGCCGGAGCTGCAGGCGGAGCTGATGCAGATGGACGAGAAGGCGGCAATCACGGATTACGGTCTCCTGAAGCGCTCGCTCTTTGTACTCGGGCTGACGATCCTCGGGTTTTTCACACACTCCTTTACGCATATTGAGTCCTCGCTCATCGCACTCACGGGCGGCTTCCTGCTGCTCCTCCTCGCGGGCGGCAGCGAGCACCTCGTCGAAAAGGCGATGCACGCGGTCGAATGGCCGACAATCTTCTTCTTCATCGGACTCTTTATCGCGGTCGGCGGACTCATTGAGGTCGGCATTATCGCACAGCTCGCGGAGACGGCGGTCGAGGCGACGGGCGGCGATCTGACGGCGACATCGCTGCTCATCCTCTGGATGAGTGCGATCATCTCGTCCGTGCTGGACAACATCCCGTTCGTTGCAACGATGATCCCGCTCATTCAGAACATGGGCACCATGGGCATTACGAACCTTGAGCCGCTCTGGTGGTCGCTCGCGCTCGGCGCGTGCCTTGGCGGGAACGGCACGCTCGTCGGCGCGTCGGCGAACCTTATCGTGGCGGGCATGGCGGGGGAGCGCGGCGTGCACATCAGCTTTATCCGCTACTTCAAGATCGGCTTCCCGCTCATGCTGCTCACGATCGTCCTCTCGACGGTCTATGTCTATCTGCGGTATTTGTTGTAAAACGTTTGCAGGAAAAAACCCATACAAGGGCGAATCAAACGATATAGAGAAATTTGTGAGAGACACCGACACAGATTCGGTGTCTTTTTGATTCGGAGAGAAGATATGTTTATACTTGCGTCTGCGTCACCGCGCCGACGTGCGCTCCTGCGGCAGATCGGGGCGTCGTTCGTGTCGATCACGCCTGCTGTCGATGAGGTGAACGATGGGGAGCGCCCGCGTGACGCGGTCATTCAAAACGCACTGATGAAGGCGCGCAAGGTGGCGGCGGAGTATCCGGAGCACGCCGTACTCGGTGCGGATACCGCTATTGTGCTGAACGGTCTCGCATTCGGAAAGCCGAAGGATGCCGCCGAGGCACGCCACATGCTCGCCCGGCTTGAGGGGCGGCAGCATACGGTGCTCACGGGGATTGCGTGGGTCGTGGATGGACGGGAGTACACGGATGCGGCGAAGACCACGGTGCGCTTTGCCCCGATGACGGAGGAGGAGATCGCCACCTATGTCGCCACAGGCGAGCCGATGGGCAAGGCGGGCGCGTATGCAATCCAGGGGCGCGCGGCGATCTACATCGAGGAGCTCTGCGGATCGTTCTCGAACGTCGTCGGGCTGCCGCTCCACGCCGTTGCGGCACTTGCACGAACGGCAGGGGTCATGATGGAGGATGGCGATGAACCTGCGTGATCTGCCGGCGGGTGAACTGCCGCGCGAGCGGCTGATCGCGCGCGGCGCCGGGGCGCTGAGTGATGCGGAACTCCTCGCCATCCTCCTCAGGACGGGGCGCGCAGGCGAAAATGTACTGGAGCTGGCGCGCGGGATCGTCGCACGATTTCGTGAGACAGGTCTCTCCGAAATCCTTGCGATGCCGCCCGCCGAGTTCGCGCGCATCCCGGGCATCGGCGCGGCGAAAGCGGCGACTGTGCTCGCAGCCCTTGAGCTTGGACGGCGCGCCCGGCAGACGGCGAAGAGCCGCCCGCGCATCCGCGAGGGGGCGGACGTGGCGGAGTTGCTGCATCCGCGCTTTTCTGCGGAGAAGCGCGAGCACTTCCTCGTCCTGCCGCTCAGCGCAAAGAACGAGGTGCTGATGGTGGCGGATGTGTCCGTGGGTACGCTCACGAATACGCTCGTGCATCCGCGCGAGGTGTTCGAGCCGCCGATCCGCTGCGGCGCGGCGCATATCATCCTCGTCCACAATCATCCGAGCGGCGACCCTGCCCCGAGCGCGGAGGATCACCGTCTCACGCGCACGCTCAAGGAGGCGGGCACGCTGCTCGGCATCCCCGTGACGGATCACGTCATCATTGGGGGAGAGAGCTTTTTCAGCTTTGCCGAAGAAGGCGTGTTGTAGAGTGATACTTTTTTTTCAAAGAGAGAGGAATTCACCCCCCAATCATCGAAATATACTGATACCTTAGGAAATCTTTCTTGTTAAAACGTGATTAGGAGGGATTGTGATGAGCGCAATCAAAAAGATCCTCGTTCCGGTCGATGGATCGGTGAACG
>CAUVFG010000116.1:0-4747 GCA_963551125.1 uncultured Selenomonas sp.
CGGGCAAAAAAGATGCGTCAAGATGGCGTGGCTGAATTTATCAGTGCTTCCTTTACTTTTCGGCGGAGGTCACGCGCGTGGAGATGGCTGTCATCGTGAGGGCGAGGGCGGTGACGGCGACGGCGAGGCCAATGTAGCCATTCCCTGTAAGACCGTCGGTGATGTAGCCGAGGAGGGAGCAGGAGGCGACGACACCGACATAGGGCAGCTGTGTCGATACGTGGTCGAGGTGGTGACATTGTGCGCCCGCCGATGCGAGGATGGTGGTATCCGAGATGGGCGAGGCATGGTCGCCGCAGACCGCGCCCGAGAGGATGGCGGCGACGGAGACGACGAGGATGTCAGGAGCTGTCTGCCCGAGGACGGCGATGGCAATCGGGATGAGGATGCCGAACGTGCCCCAGCTCGTGCCCGTTGCGAAGGCAAGCCCTGCGGCGACGAGGAAGAAGAGCGGCGGCAGGAACATGACAACGCCCGCATTTGCCGAGACAACGGAGCCGACGAAGCCGCCGAGGTCGAGGTACTCCTTGCTGCAGATGCCCGAGAGCGTCCACGCAAGGCAGAGGATGAAGATGGCAGGGGTCATTGCCTTGAACCCCCAGCCGAAGCTGTCACAGAACACGTTGAACGAGACGACGCGGCGCGGCAGATAGAGCAGCCCCGTAAAGACGAAGGCGATGAAGGAACCGAGGACGAGTGATTTTGATGAATCGCAGTTGGCGAAGGCGTCGGCAATGCTCGCGCCTTCATGAATGCCGCCCGTGTAGAGCATGCCGTAGATACACGCGCCAATGAGGACGAGCAGCGGCAGCATGAGGTCGATCATCTTGCCGCGTCCCTCGCTCGCCGCACTCGCGGATGCCTCTGCCGTGTCCTGATACTCCTTCGGGATTTCAAAGTGTACGTTGGATTTCTCGACGCTCTGCCGCATGGCACCAAAGTCGCGCCCCGTCCAGATGATAAAGAGCATGAAGAGAACCGTCAGCCATGCGTAGAGGTTGAACGGGATCGTCTGGAGAAAGAGCATAAAGCCGTCGATCTGTGCATCGGCGGGCAGCGAGGAGCCGACCGCCGCCGCCCAGCTGGAGACGGGCGCGATGATACAGATCGGAGCCGCCGTTGCGTCGATGATGTAGGCGAGCTTCGTGCGCGCAATCTGGAACTTGTCCGTCACGGGACGCATGACCGTGCCGACCGTGAGGCAGTTGAAGTAGTCGTCGATGAAGATGACGATGCCGAGCAGGACGGTGACGAGGGATGCACTACGCTTGCCCTTGATCGTGCGCGTCGCCCACTCGCCGTATGCGTTCATCGCGCCCGAGCGCGTGATGGCGGCGACGAGGATGCCGAGGATGACGAGGAAGACGAGGATGTTGACATTGCTGCCGACCTTGTCCGCCATCACCTGAAACATCGTCAGCGTCGCCTGCAGGAAATTCCCGCCCGCAAAGAGCATTGCGCCCGAGAAGATGCCGATGATGAGCGACATATAGACTTCCTTCGTCCAGAGCGCGAGGACGATGGTGATGATCGGCGGCAGAATCGACCATGCGGTTGCTGTCATGAGTTAGATACACTCCCTAATATCATAGATTGAAAGACCGTTTTCCATTATAGCAAAAAAATAGGATTTGGCAAAACCTTCGCAGGAGAAAATTCACGATTCTTCCGCAGGCGCGCTGTTAAAGCGGTAGCCTGCGCCCCAGACGGTCTGAAGCCAGTGCGGATGCGACGGGTCGCGCTCGATCTTTTCGCGCAGGCGGTTCATGTGTACGGAGACGGTGGAGGTATTGCCGATCGCATCCAGCCCCCAGATGCGATCATAGAGTGCCTCCTTGCTGAATACGATCTGTGGATGCGCGGCGAGAAAGAGCAGCAGTGCGAACTCACGCGTGGCGAGATGTACCTCCTGCCCTGCGACAAAGACGCGGTGCGTCTGCGGCTGGATCTCGAGCGCGCCGAAACGCAGGACCGAGGGAGCTTCCTGCGCGCTGCCCTTGAGGCGGTCGTAGCGCGCAAGATGCGCCTTGACGCGCGCGGTAAGTTCGCTCGGGCTGAACGGCTTTACGATGTAGTCGTCCGCCCCGAGCCCGAGCGCACGGATCTTGTCCACGTCCTCGAGACGTGCCGAGACCATGAGAATGGGGATGTCGAGCGTCTTGCGCACATCGCGGCAGATCGCAAAGCCGTCCGCGCCCGGCAGCATGACGTCGAGGAGGATCAGACTGTACGCACCTGTGAGCGCGCGCCGCTTGCCCTCGTCTCCGTCAGATACGATGTCCACGGCAAAGCCGCTCGCCTCGAGATAGTCGCGCTCGAGTTCGGCGATGTCCATGTCGTCCTCGACCAGCAGTATCTTTTTCATGTCATATCTCCCTCGTCTGCAATGGGCAGGAGCAGTACGATGCGCAGCCCGCCTGCAGGCGACTCCTCCGCGTGCACGCTGCCGCCAAATATCGTCATGATCCGGCGCACGATGGCAAGCCCGAGACCGCTGCCCGCAGCGACATTCGTGCGCGCCGTGTCCGTGCGGTAGAAGCTGTCAAACAGCTTCGGCAGTTCTGCGGCATCGACTCCGATGCCGTCGTCATCGCAGCGGATGGCGAGCTGCGAGCCCTCCGCTGACAGCGACATACGTATGTGCACATCGGTGCCGCGCCGATATTTGCTGCTGTTTTCCCACAGGTTTTTGAGGACGCGGGCGAATTCTCCGCGGTCAATGCGTATCCTCGCCGCTGTATTCGCTTCCTCCATCGCGATATGTACGCCGTCCTCGGCAAGGGCGGGGGCGTGTGTGCGGATGTATTCCGTGAGGAGGTCACGCGCGCTGACGGTTTCCCATGTGAGCGGCAGTTCACCCGTGTCGAGGCGCAGAAATTCACGCAGCCGCGTGGTCAGTCCCTCCATGGTCGCGGCGGCTTGGCTGATGCGTTCGGCGTAGGTGCGCTGCTTCTCGGGCGTCGTTGCAATGCCGTCGAGAATGCCGCTCGCATACCCCTTGACCGCAGTGAGCGGGGTTGCGATGTCGTGGAGGATGCCGATGAAGAGTGCGCGGCGGCGGGATTCCTCCTCCGCCTCACGTGCGCGGGCGCGGGCGAGATCCTGTCGCATCTCATCGAAGGCACGGCAGGTTGCGCCGACCTCATCATGCCCCATTGGCGGCAGCGCGTGACTCAGGTCGCCGCGCTGAATGGCGGCGGCGGCGCGGCGCAGCTCTGCGAGCGGCGTAAGAATCTGTGTGGAGAGGAGACGTGCGAGATAGCGGCCGAGCAGCAGGATTCCTGCCGAGGTCATGAGGATGAGCAGGATGAGCGCGGCGTTCAGGATGAAGTCCCGCATTTCGTGCGGAATCGGCAAAGGCGCATCCCCGCGCATCATCGGAACATCGCCGACGCCCATGATGACGGTACCGCTGCGCAGCCCCTCATAGCGAAAGACGAGACCGTCCATGTCCCAGCTGAGGGCAGAGCCGCGTACGCCGCATTTGCGTGCGACCATGCGTGCAATTCCGTCGGGCTCGCTGTCCGGCGTCAGATAGGCGGCGTCCTTCTCCTTTGAGACGACGAGGACGCGGACGCCTGCGCTCTCGAGGACGTGAATATCGTATGCGACATCGTGCAGCTTGAACTTACGCTTCTCCGATGCGGCGCGCAGGGAACTCAGCGCCACTTGCACGGAGAGCGTCTGCCCCTCCTCCGGCCAGAGGAGGGCGAGTGCCTGCTGCTGAAGCGATCCGGCATGGCGAAGACCGCCGAGCAGTGCCGCACCGATGGCGATGAGCACCGTGATCGGGATAACGATCATGAGTGCGTTCGTCACGAGCAGTTTTGTCTTGAGGGACAGGTCGCGCAGCCGCATGGGACACCTCTCTTTCATTAAATCCTCTGCCATTATAACCGAAACGTGAAGAAAAATCTCAGCACATGGGAGAATTTTAAAAAAGTTATTTTGGTGTTTACACTTTGTTTAAGGAATCGCTGATAAAATGAAGTCCGTCAGATTGGCGCAGATTTTTCGTCCGAACTAGGAGGCAAACCGGACGCATAGCAGAGCCTATGTGGAGGATTTGCCGACGAAGTGCGGGCAAAAAAGATGCGTTAAGATGGCGGTGCTGAATTTATCAGTGCTTCCTTAACATTTCCCCGTATCATGTACCCATCAGCAATGATAAAGACAATTGGAACGCCGAAAGGCAGAGGAGGAACACATCATGGAAATGCAGAATGTCAAGGATCAGGTCAAGAGCGTATTCACGCCGGCGCGTCTCAAAAAGGCAGCGACACTTGCCGTACTCGTTGGCATCGTCAGCGCGGGCGGCGCGTACTACCACCACAGCCAAGCGGAGGCACGCTCTGTCGCCGAAAGGCAGGCACGCTCCGAAATGGTTGCGGCGCAGGCAGAGCAGCAGCGCGGCATCGTGCTCCTCGATGAGGCAAAGATACGGTCGATTGCGGCGGAGGCGATCGGGAAGTCCGAGTCGGAGTTGGACTTCCGCTCCGTCTATTTGACGGCGAAGGATCACGACAGAGACGGAAAGTATCACAAAAATCATCGTGACGGCAAACATGATGCCTGGCACGATGGAACGCACGATGGAAAGCACTATGACGGGGAACACCGTGACGGACGCGATACGCACGATCGTGACGAGCATCCCGGTATGATGCCGCAGGCAGCACCCGCACAGGCGACAGATGCTGCAAATGGTCAGCCCGCACCGCAGCCGATGTTTCATCCCGTCTACAAG
>CAUVFG010000117.1:0-4704 GCA_963551125.1 uncultured Selenomonas sp.
CCGTGTCGTCATTCTCAATGCACATGGTACGCAGTGTGATGCACATATCCATGTTCCCACGGAAGTCCATGTAGCCGACCGTGCCGGCGTAGAATCCGCGATCCTCGTGCTCCTCCTCGTGGATGATCTCCATGGCACGCAGCTTCGGTGCGCCGCTGACTGTGCCGGCAGGGAAGGTGGCACGCAGCACATCCATCGGGGCATAGGCGGGATCAATCGTACCGACGACGCTGCTGACCATATGCGAGACGTGGGAGAAACGTTCGACCTCCATGAGTTTCGGCACGCGTACCGAGCCGGGGACACTGATGCGGCCGAGGTCGTTGCGTGCGAGATCGACGAGCATCGCGTGCTCGGCACATTCCTTCTCGTCCGAGCGAAGCTCTGTGGCGAGCAGGGCGTCCTCCTCGTCCGTTTTTCCGCGTTTGCGCGTACCTGCGATGGGATAGGTATGGACGGTGCTGCCCGATACCTTGATCAGCATTTCGGGGGAGGCACCGACGAGCTTTACCTCGCCAAAGTTGTAGTAGAACATATAGGGCGAGGGGTTGACCTGCCGCAGCCGACGATAGAAGAGAAACGCAGGGCGCGTGATCTTCTCGCGGAAACGGAAGGAGGGCACTGCCTGGAAGATGTTGCCCGCATAGATATGCTCCTTGATGCGCTTAATGGTCGCGAGGAAATCAGCAGGCGGCTCTTTGTACTGCGCCATGAAGTTGACGGGGACTGTGCGTTTGGACGGCTGTGCATCAGGTGGGGAAAACGGTGCGGCAAGACGCGCACGCATCGCCGCAAGACGTTCGGCAACCGCCTCATAGAGTGCGCCCGCATCCTCACCCGTGCGAAGATCGGCGAGGTAATGCAGGTGGGCGTTGTTGCGCAGTGCATCGTAGACGACGAGGTAGCGGCAGAGCATGAACTGCCCGAGGAGATGCTCGCCGCCAAGATCCACACCGCGCACGCGATCAAAGGTCGCCGCCGTTTCATAGGAAAAATATCCCGCAAATCCACCGTGGACGAGGGGCAGTGCCTCCTTGTCCGTGACGGCAGGGGTAAAGCGTGCGGCGTATGCCTTCATCGTCTCATGCGGTGGCCCGGCAACGCTCTTCATCAGACCGTTTTCACTCACGAGGAGCTTGTCTGCAAAGACCTGAACGCTGACAAAAGGCTCGCCGCCGATGAAGGAGTAGCGTCCGAACTGCTGCTGCGTCGTGTCGACGGACTCCATGATGTAGCCTTTTTTTTCTCCAACGAGCTTATAGTAGATGGAGACGGGGGTGTCGAGATCCATCGTCAGCTCCGTGGAGACCGTGATGAGGTTCGCTGTCTGCGCCGCTGTGATAAAATCTTCTTTCGTCAGACTCAGCTTCATTTATTGATCTCCATGACAACATCCCGCTCCTTGCGTCCAAGCACCCAGCCGAGCACCTTTAGTTCGGCATAGAGCATCTGCTGCTGCTCACGGTTGTTCTCGCGGCTGAACTTGAGCTGCTTGTACTGCTGTCGACCAAGGTTGTAGCGTGCAAGGATCTCCGCCTCGCTGCGCATCTTGTGACGTCCGCCGGCATGCATCCGCACGAGCTCCTCCACCTCTGCCTCGCCGTATGTGGCAGGCTTCGGCGGTGCTGCCATCTGTCGTACGAGATCGGTGATCTCATGATCGCTCATGGTCATAATTTCCTCCTTTGCTTCCATTGCACGGCAGACGAACAAGGCGGCCGCCGTATCAGCTCTTCGAACTGTTTTGCTCCATATAACGGATCATTGCCTCGGCAACGTGTTTTGCATCCCGAACCGCATGCACGACAGTCCACGGTCCCTGCACGACGTCGCCCGCCGAGAATACACCGGGACGTTCGGTCATACCGTTCTCGTCGACGATGACAAGCCCCTTTTTGTTCAGCGTAATGCCCGTCGTCGTGCGGACAATCTTGTCCTTTGCCGCCTGACTTGCGGCGATGACGGTGCTGTCGGCAGGGACCAGGTAGGGCGCACCTTCGCTGATCAGATTTTGATCCTCATCGAAAATGCGGTCATACAGCATCGGCCCCTCGGGCGTGACGGAGTGGATGCCCTTGCCGTATTGGATCTCACAGCCATCCATCAGCGCATACTCGAGCTCGCGCTCGCTCGCGGAGATCCCGTTGCGTCGGGCGTAGATCGTGACATAGCGGCTGCCCTTGCGGATCGCCGTCCGCGCTACGTCCATCGCAGAGTTGCCGGAACCGATGACCGCGACGCGGTCGCCGAGGCGGTAGACATCGGGGTTCTGGAGGTAGTTGACGGCATAGTGGCAGTTGCCGAGCGTCTCGCCGTGAATGCCGAGGCTCTTTGCACGCCACGCGCCCGTTCCCATAAAGATGGTCTCGTAGCCGTCACGGAAGAGATCGTCCACCGTGAGTGCACCGCCGATTGTCGTGTTCGGGCGAATGTGGATGCCGAGCGTGTAGAGTTTTTCCTCGTAGCGGTCGAGAGCCGAGGGCGGCAGACGAAAATCGGGGATGCCGTAGCGCAGCATTCCGCCGATGCGCTGCATCCGCTCGAACATCGTGACACCGTAGCCCTCCTGCGCGAGCTTGACCGCGACGACAATGCCCGCAGGTCCCGCACCGATGACAGCGACATTGTGCCCGTTGTAGGATTTGCGTTCGAGGACGAGCTTGTCGAGGTAAGTGTCCGAGATGTAGTGCTCGATGCTCGAGATCTGGACCGGTGCACCGCGCCGCCCCTGAATGCAGTTGCCCTCGCACTGTGCATCGTGGTCACAGACGAGAGAGCAGAAAATGCTCATCGGATTGTTGTCGTAGAGCATCGCGCCCGCCTCGTTGATTTTGCCGTCAAGGAAGAGACGAATCATCTCCGGGACGTTGGTCTGTACGGGGCAGCCCTTGATGCGGCAGAGTGGCTTCTTGCACTGAAGGCAGCGGCGAGACTCGTTAATGACGTGAACAGCCATTGTTAATGATTCCTTTCGTTATGTTGTAAAGCTTCCTAAATGATTGTATACACAGGAATTATTATATCACAATTCATTCCGTCTGTCATAGGATGTGAAAAAGAAAGACAAATGCAGTTCCACCTGCATAAAACGAACTGCTGGGAATGGGAGGATGGATGACGGACTTAATTGCGGACGTAACGTTCCAGGAAGCACACGTCAGACCAATGCACTCTCATTCTACAGTTTAGATAATGAGGTAGACAAGGGGGGCGGTCGCGTACCGCGTCCCTCATCTATAAATCTATTGCAATAGAAATCACTGATAAAATAGTCTCTTAGATTGGTGCATATTTTTTCGTCCGAACAAGGTGGAAAACCGGACGCAGAGTGGTGCTCTGTGGAGGATCGAGGGCGAAGTGCGGGCAAAAAAGATGCGCTAAGATGGCGTGGCTGAATTTATCAGTGATTCCCTAACATGTATCAGATTTTCGAGGAACGACTGATTCTATCCGCAGCGGCAACGGGAACGCATGTCGAGCTGTTTGGGGAGTAAAGGAGGACACATCATGCACAAGGCAATCGTTGTCGTGGATATGCAGAATGACTTTATCGACGGGACTCTCGGGACACGGGAGACGCAGGAGATGCTGCCGCGCATGGTGGCAAAGCTCACTGCCGCACGCGCAGAGGGCGTGGCACTCATCTTTACGATGGATACCCACGGAACGGACTACCTCGCGACGCAAGAGGGGAAGAAACTGCCCGTCGAGCACTGCATTCGCGGCACGGTAGGGTGGCAGATCGCGGATGCACTCCAACCCTTCGTGCGGGAGGCGGCCGCCATCCTCGAAAAGCCCACCTTCGGCGCGACCGCTCTCCTCGCCGTACTCGCGGACTATGACGAAATCGAGTTCGTCGGACTCTGCACCGACATCTGCGTCATCTCCAACGCCCTCCTCGCAAAGGCTTCTACCCCGAGAAACGCATCAGTGTCGATGCCGCCTGCTGCGCGGGCGTCACCCCCGAGAGCCACGCGAACGCTCTGAGTGCGATGCGGATGTGTCAGGTCGAGGTACGCTGAGTGGGTAACAGGGTGACCGCTCCCTCGCTCTGACGGGAGAAGCTGATGCCTTCCCCGTTATGACGGAGAAGAGGGACCGCGCGAGCGGTGAGGGGCACGAAGAAGAAAAGGAGTATTTCACAATGAACACATGGAACATCCAGTGGAAGAATCCGTGGAAAAAGACGATTGCCCTCGGCAGTGCAGTGTTCCTGCTCGGCGGCAGTGCGGTGTACGCGGCTTCCCCTCCGTGGACGCAGAGCACGTCCTCCTCATGGAGGATCGGAAGATGAGCGATAAGCAGCCGCGCTTTGATCGGATCACAGAGGACTATGATGTCGTCGTCTACATGGGCGACAACGCGGGCGATTTCCCCCTCGGAACGAAGGGCATGAACCGCGCCGCGCGGAATGCCGCCATTGATGCCGCTCGCACAGACTTCGGCACCCAGTACATCGTCTTCCCGAACCCCGCCTACGGTTCCTGGATCAGTGCCCTCGCCAAGGACTACATGACCATGAGCCCCGAGGCACGCGAGGAGTTCTATGCAAAGACACTGACGGGGTAACAGAATACAATGAAAAGAGCCCGTCTCTGCTCTCTTGTTGCACAGGGGAGCAGGGGGCTCTTTTGATTTCTTTGAAATATGTTACTCAAACTTCGCAGATAAATAACGTACTGTAAGCCTTGAAACATCTAGCTT
>CAUVFG010000118.1:0-4698 GCA_963551125.1 uncultured Selenomonas sp.
CTTGAAATATCCTACGCGCTCTGCGCGTGCTTTTGCTATCTGTGTTTTCGATACTTTTGATATTTGCTGTTCGGCTTATCAGGAATTGTGCGCTCGATCAGATTTTGTTCTAATGCGGGGGCGAGATAGTTCTTGCGAAAGGTTGGCTTGTGCGTAAGGCCGAGGCGGCGCATCAACGCAACTGCGGAGAGCGTCTCGTCGCCGAGTACAGCGAGGAGACGTCCGATTGGTGTTTGATCTTGGTCGGGTTCTTGGTCGCTATCTTGATCGGTGCTACAACCAACAACATTCGTTTCACGCAGGGTATCTCTGATGATCTCGAGCATTAGCTCGACAAACACGGAACTGTCTGCCTGTGTATCGGCTGTGCCGAGTGCGCTGTAGTACTCTTTTTGCCGCGCTTGGATCAGCTCTTCGATGGGAAGCCAGAAAAAGAGCTCCTTCCATTGAGCGAGTAGGAGGCTGTGCCACATCCGCCCCATGCGCCCGTTTCCATCTGAAAACGGGTGAATGAATTCAAACTCGTAGTGGAAAATTGCACTTTTCACCAACGGATGCAATTCTGACCGCCGATACCACGCGAAGAGGTTATGAATGTGCTCAGGAACAAAGGTCGGAGGTGGTGCCATATGCACAAGTGCTTTGCCATTGAATATACCTACGTTTCCCGAGCGAAAGTGCCCGTGCTCCGGAATCAGTCCGACCATCATGCGGGCATGAGCGTTCAATAGATCATCCACGGATAACGGATTGATATCCAACATTAGCTCATACGCGGCATAGGCGTTTTGTACTTCCTTGATCTCATGCGGTTTGCCGAGAACGCGCTTGCCGTTCAGGATTGCTGTTACATGCTCTAACGAGAGGGAATTGTGCTCGATTGCAAGCGAAGAATGGATCGTCCGAATCCTGTTCTCACGTCGTAGGTGCGGGCTGATGACGCCCTCCTGAAGAACAGTGATACGCCCCACTTGCTCGCTGATTTCCGCAATCAGCGAGATGATTTTATCGGTTATATGGAACGGCGGTTTGTAGTCACTCATAAAATTTTCGCATTCCTATTTCTTCTTCCCGTGATTCCGGTCTGCGTCCTTGAGGCACGCCTGCAGGAGGATCTGGTTGATGAGGATGTCTGTGTTCGCGGGGGCGATGGCGGCACCGTCGGCGAGGGCGTTCCACGCGCCCTCATAGTCCTTCGTGTGGATGAGCGCAACGGCGAGGGCGCTGTAGCTGTCCGCGTTCTGTGGGGCGCGACGGATGGCGTCGCGCAGGGGCGTGACTGCCTTTGCGGCGTTGTTCTCCGCGAGGAGCATAAGTCCGTAGTTGTGGAGGGTGGCGGCATCGTCGGGACTGGTCTTCAGATAGACCTCGTAGGCGCGGCGCGCTTCTTTGATGTTTCCTGCGCCCGTATGGGCGAGTGCGATGCCGAGGTAGGGCTCGCTGCGCTTCGTGTTGCGCTTCTGCGCGGCGGTGAAGTCGGCAAGAGCCTCGTCGTAGGCAGAGCGGTGCAGGTAGACGAGTCCGCGATAGATGTAGCCGTCTGCATCTGCCGCCTGCATGAGATGCGCGTTCGCTACGCGCAGGGCGGCGTCCGAACCGTCGGGAGCGTGCGCGGCGTCGCGGATCATGAGGAGCTCCTGTCCGTAGTTCTTGCCGGGGACTGCCCAGACACCATTGAGTTGTGTCCAGCGCGTGAGATTCCCATAGATGTCGGGGCGGTTCGTGTGGATGAGGTCGTAGCGTGGGTCGACGATGGCAACGCGGGGGCGCTCTTTGCGGCTGTAGGCGAGGAGGTGCTGAATATGGGCGCGTGCGCCTGTGCGCATATCGGGGAAGGAGAGCCCCTTCGCGCCGCCTCCCGTTGCACCGAGCCCGCAGAAATTGTTCTGCTTCCAGTCCACGTCACCGCCGTAGGCAAAGAAGCCCGTCTCCTTGAACGCCTGTGCGAGTGCAACATCGGCGCGTACGCCCTCGTGCTCCGCTTCCTCGTAGTATGCGCGCACGAGTTCCTCGGGCGTGCCCGTGAGCTTCGGCTGCGGGTTGCGCCTGAGGAGGTAGGCGAGCATTTGCTCCTCGGAAGCAATCGCCTCGCCTGCAATCGTGACCTCGGTCGGATCGGGCAGGGGCATGCGGAGGATGTCCGGATTGGCGGCGGGGAGAGCGAATTGCAGTCCTGCCGCGAGTTTTGCATCGACCGTCATGCCAAGCGGGATGGAGGAGGGGAATGCGGGGCGTGGGATGGCGGCGGTTGTCTCTGCCGCCGCTGTGTATGCGGGGGCTGAGAGGAGGACGGTTGCAGCGATGGCGGCGGGGATGGACTTGAAGAACACGGGCATTTTCCTTTCGTTACTTCGTACCGTAGAGCATACCGACACCGCGCAGTATAAAGCGCACGGGCGCGGGCATGGGGATGTTCCGCTCGGTGTTCGGGATGTAGGAGACATCCGCGATACCCTGCTCCTTGAGGTAGGCGACGAATACGTCCATATCGCCGTACATATCTCTGTTGCCGAAGGTGTCGTGCAGGGCGAACGCGCCGCCCTTTTTCAGCACGCGCAGCGCCTCCTCGATGAGCATGAACTTATCCTTTTGCGTGCGGACTTCGTGAAAGACGAAATTGCTGACGACGGCATCGAAGTGATTGTCGGGAAAGTCGAGCTTTGCCGCGTCCCCGTGCTGGAATGCGCAGCGCTCCGCAACCCCCTCGGCGGCGGCGTTCGACTCACACTGTGCCTGTCCGTAGTTCCACATCGGCGGCCAGTAGTCGATGCCCTGTACCTCGGCGAGCGGGAAGCGCTTTGCCGTTGCAATCGTGAGCGCGCCCGAGCCACAGCCGACATCGAGTGCCCTGCCGAGCCCGTCCCACGGCAGCTGATCGAGCAGATAGGCGTGGATGCGCCGCATGAGTCCGCCGCCCTCGAAATCGAACACACGGCGGCAGTAGTACATATAGAGGACGACAATGGTCGCGACGCCGGCGAGAATTGCGAGGATGAAGAAGGGCGCGGTCACGCGGTCATAGATGACCGCATAGAGCACCGTGAGCACATAGAGCACGGCGGCGATGGCGACGAGTGTCTTCATCATCGGCGTGGAAATCCAGTTGCCATAGTTCGTTTTCATATCGTTTTCTCCTTTGCAAGAGCTGCAATGACAGCATCCACTTCGTTGTTTACCTCTGCGCGCAGATTTTTCAGTACAGGCGAAAATGCCGCCTCCTTCACGCCGTAAGTGCGCTGCAGTTCATATTCGAGCGGCAGCCATGTGAAGGGATCACCCTCGTTGTGCGTGATGACTGCCTCCATGCGGTCAAGTGCCTTGACGATTTTCGCTTCCTCGGTCTCCATCGCGTCCATTTCAGCGAAAAGGGAGCGTACCTCCGCCGCATAGGGTGTGGGGAGAGCGTCAATCCACTTGTCGCGCAGTTCGTGTTCGTGTGCGCGGTCGGCATCCGTCTTTTCAAACGTTGGGATGTCGCCCGTAAAGACCTCGCCCACATCGTGCAGGAGCGCCATGAGGAGGACGCGCGTGAGGTCGGCGGTGGGGAATGCATCGCGCAGGAAATACGCCATCAGCGCCATCCGCCAGCTGTGCTCTGCGACACTCTCCTGCCGCCCCGATGTCATCCAAGCGTGTCGTGTGCGCTCCTTGAGCCCGGCGATGCAGTGAACGATGGCGAGGTATTCCTTTGGCGACATAGCTGCTCCTTTTCGTGTCTGAGAAAGTATCTCTATTATAGCATATTGTATGATGATTGTTGTGAAAAATAACATAGGGAAGTGTAGCGACGTTGTGGCTATGTTGTGCCTTTTCTTTTCTTGTGCTATACTTTTGTCAAGAAGGGAGGCGGTTTTATGTCGACGACGATGGTACGGGTTCGCATGGACACCGGACTAAAGGCACAGGTGGATGCGGCGCTCGCCAGCATGGGGCTGAATATGTCCACCGCGGTGAATGCGATGGCGCGACAGATCATTCATCAAGGCAAACTGCCGTTTGAGCTGTATGCGGCAAGCCCCGCGCTGCATGAGGCAATCCGTGAGGCGGAGGAGATTCGGAAGCATCCTGAGGATTATCGTTCGTATGCGAGTGCGCGTGAGATGATGGAGGATATTCTGTCCTAATGTACCGTATCATTCCGACGGCACGCTTCCGCAAGGATTTGAAGCGTGCCGCGAAACGTGGACTGCCGATGGAGCAGTTGGAGAACGTTGTAGACGCACTTTCTCTGGGGAAAACTCTTGCACCGAAATACCGAGATCATGCGCTCACAGGGAATTACGGAATCACTGATAAATTCAGCACTGCCATCTTGGCGTATCTTTTTCGCCCTCTCTGTGTCGACAAATCCTCCACATAGCCTTTGCTATGCGTCCGGTTTGTCTCCTTGATAGGACAAAAAATCTGCACCAATCTGACAGACTTCATTTTATCAGTGATTCCTTACACTGGCTATCGTGAGTGCCATATCCAGCCGGATTGGTTGCTCATCTATCGTATTGAAGAGGAAATTCTGACCTTGGTGCTCGCCTATACGGGAACGCACAGTGACCTCTTCTGACTGCATTGCTGTGTGAAAAGCATTGTCAACAAGCCGTGCATATAGTATAGTAGATGAACATGGAGGAGGAATGTGTGTGAGTCAGAAAATGGGCGTGCTCGGTCCCGTGGGGACGCACAGCGAGGCGGCGGCGCTCT
>CAUVFG010000119.1:0-4683 GCA_963551125.1 uncultured Selenomonas sp.
GGATAGAAGGTATCCTTCATCAGATAGAGCAGCCCGAGGGCGATTTGCAGCAAATTCTTGTCAATGCCCGCCGCATTCAGTTTTACACCCTGTATAGTAAATGTTCTGTCGTTCAGATTCATCGCCGTGATTTCGGGATAGGCGAAGAAGCGGTAGTCGCCAAAGACTTCATGAATATGGATGCCGTGCGTCGTGACGAGCATACCATCCTCCGCGCCGCCGAATACTGTGATATCGAGGCAGAACAGGGGGAATTCGCCGGGCTTCAGTACGGCGTATGCCTTTGCGGCATTTTGAATCTTCCTGTTTGCCTTCTCGCTCTCGCCCCAAAAGTACACGTCGGCGGAGAATTGGTAGTCTGCATCGCTCTGCCTCAGGCGCGCGATATATTCCAGTATCGTATGCTGCGACAGTTGCTCCGGTGCGGGGACAGTCGGCTGTATCGCTCCTCCGCATCTGCCGCAGAAGCGCGCCGTATCATAGTAGGTCACATTACATCCGGCACAGTATTTCATACGCACTCACACTCCATCTCTCCTGCAGTTCGGACTGTGCTGACCAATATAACTCAGAAAGCCGTCCATATTGCTGCCCCATCGCGCCCCGTCGCCGATTCTAATCTCACCGTTCAGACAGGTGAGTATGAGATAGCTGTTGCGCAGCCCCCAAATGCCGAGGAGGAGGACAAAAAGTCCCTGATATTTGCCGAGGAGCAACGCCCAGATTCCGATGATGATTTCCAGTACGGCGACAGCGGATACTTCCTTTTCTTGCCGCAGTGATAGGATCTCCCCCGCCTCCAACCGATCTCTCTTTGCCCCCACTTTGAAGAAAAGAAGGATGCGCTTGTACTGCTCAATGTAGAGGCGCGTCCCCTCCGCTCTGATCTTCGTGTGGAGCTTGTTGCCAGAGAGGTAGCGTACACCGAAATGCCACGGCTTTCGCCTCGCAAGCGTAGCTTCGGGCACAGTAGCAGGGGAGAAAGGTGGTGCGACGATGGCAGACTCCTGCATGGGGGTGAGCGGCTGCCCGCATATCGTACAAAATTGAGCCGAATCCTCGAATGCTTGATTACAATGGGCACATTTTTTCAAAGTACTTCTCTCCTTTCGGAAGAAGCTGCCACATGGGATAGCAGCGGGCGCAGGAGTTCTTTGGGGAGCATACCGTTTACGGAAACGCCGCCGCCCGGCAGAATGCGGATCTCGACCTTGTTCTTTGCGTCGCTCCACAGTTCCGCCGTTGATGTATAGCGCTCGGTCAGAAAATGATATTGCTGGTTGGATGATCCGATCAACGGGCTGTCCTGACAGGCAAGTTCTTTGCGATAAGGACCGTCGATGAGGACGTCCACCTGTGCAAGCAGCGCCTTGATGTCGAGCGTGGGCATCTTCTGCAGCTGCGTGAGTGTGTAGCCCGAGAAAACGATGATTGACAGCCCCGCAGGGCGCAGCCGCCCCGCGAGATTTGCAAGCGCTCCTGCCTGACAGAACGGCTCACCCCCTGCGAAAGTAGCACCTTCCAAATAGGGGATGGCGAGAATCTCTTCTGCGAGTGCGGCGACGGATTTCTCGTATCCGTCCGTGAATGACCACGTGTCCGGCGCCATGCAGCCCGCACACCGGTTGGGACAACCCTGCACCCAGACGGCAGCGCGCAGCCCCGGCCCCTCGGTTCTCGTCGTCAGGATATAGTGATGCAGTCGCAGGACATCATCGTCCATAGGGAATCTCTCCGAGCAGGAGATCGGCGTCATCCTCTGTCTGCTCCTGATGGAGGAGAATCGGATCCGTCTCGTAGAACTCCTCCGTATAGTTCGATGAGAACGTGCGGCTCTCCGTCAGATCCTCGATCATGCCAATGTAGTCCGTACACTTCTTTCCCTTGATTCCATGCACCTCGCCCTGCACTCTGCCATCAGGGAAAATGCGGATCTGAATGTTCGACATAGCTGCACCTCCTCTAAAAATCTATGACACGCGCCGTGGCGGACACCACCGGCTCGACAATGACGCGCTCCGCGATGCGCCGATAACAATGCGGCGGGACTCCCAACCGCGCGATGAACTCCATGAACTCATCGAGGGAGAGGAAGTTCGCCCTGCTGTTCCGCTCCGAAAGAATGGCGTCTGCTTCCCGTGCGTTGACGCCGGGCAGCAGCAGGAGATCGTCCCTGTCCGCCTCATTGATGTTGATCTTCATAATGGCATACCTCCGCGCTCTGCTTCGCTTTCTACACGGAGACCGTCAGAACAATGGAATTGTCTTCCAGAATCTCCTCATGCTCGATGGTGAGTCGCTGATCGGCCAGTTTTTTCTTCACGTTCAGATATGTCCGCTCCTGTACGGCACTCTGATAGCCCTCGTCCAGCCTGCGGATCGCCGCATAGATCTCACGCTCGTCCCTGCGCACGGTGACGGACAGCTCGTATGGCGTGTTTTTTGCGGCTTGATGAAAATTCATCTCGATGCCGTCAATCGTACACCGCACCGTTCCATCGCGCTCCGTCCGCAGGGAGGATGCGCCGTATTTGCGCAACGTGTCCTTCAGCATCGCCTCATCGGCGTAGATGGTAGGGAGCGTCCTTTCAATCTTTGGCTCTACCTTTGCCGCCGATGGGGCGACGTAGAGAATCTGCCGGTTTGCCTTGCGCTGCAGCGTGCTGAAAAACGCCTTGATCTTCGTGACATCATCGCTCTTACTGAAATTCGCCTGCCACTTGTTCTCGTGGAACTCCCAGAGAAACCAGAGCTCCTTGTCGATATGGGTCTTGTAGGACGTTCCCCATTCCTCCGCATCATAGCCCGCATTCTTGACCGTGCGCACGAGATCCTTCTCGTTCTTGAAATTGGTCGCAAAGCGCATCGTATTCGACTCGACCCACTCGTTGAACTTCTTTTCTCCCATGACCGCGCGCATGGCAAGTGCGACGGGAATCGCTAGTATACAGATCGACATATTGCGCCTCCGTTCAAATATCTATCGTGCGTCCGCCGCGCTGCTGGAAGACATCCTTCTTCTTTTCCGACTCCTTCTCTTTCAGTACAGCGGTGTCCGCATCCTCATCGATGTAGTCCTGCCGATCCTCGGGCGCCGTTGCTGCGACGGCGCGGACATTTGCCCATGCGCGGATGGAAGAGATCTGTTCTGCCTGTGTCACTACGAGCGGGACGGTGTTGGCGATTGCCTTGTCAAAATCCTCGATGCGGATGGCGCGTTCCTCGCAGAATGCCTCGAACAGCCCGCTGATGACGATGTTCTCGATCTCCGCGCCGACGAAGCCCTCCGTGCCCTTTGCCAGATGCAGCAACGTCTCCTCCGACCATGTGAAATCGCCGCGCACGGCATCGTCGCGGAGGCGCTTCATCAGATGCACCTTAAAGATATCCATGCGCTCGCTCACGGTCGGCAGGTCGACAAAGAAGATCTCGTCAAAGCGTCCCTTGCGCAGCATCTCGGAGGGGAGGGCATGGATGTTGTTCGCCGTTGCCACGACGAATACGGGATTCTTTTTCTCCTGCATCCATGTCAGGAAGGTGCCGAATACGCGTGTGGACGTGCCGCTGTCATTCGAGCCGCCAACGCCGCTAAATCCCTTCTCGATCTCGTCGATCCACAGAATGCTCGGGGAGGCGGCCTCCGCCGTCTTGATCGCGTTCCGCATATTCTCCTCGCTGCTGCCGACGATGCCGCTGAAGATCTTTCCGACATCCATGCGTAGCAGGGGGAGCTTCCAGATGGCGCTGATCGCCTTCGCCGTGAGGCTTTTGCCGCAGCCCGGAACGCCCGTGATCAGCACGCCCTTGGGGGCGGGCAGACCGTATTTTGCGGCTCTGCCCTGCCATGATTTGTTGCGTTTGATGAGCCATTTTTTGAGATTTCCCAGACCTCCTACATCATCGAGGTTTAGATCGCTCTGGATGAACTCTAGTACGCCTGTCTTTTTGATGATCTGACGCTTTTCCTCGACAATGATATCGCGGCTGTCCGCATCCAGACAGCCACGCTCGACAATGGCACGCGCGAAGGCGTTTTCGGACTCCTGTAGCGTTAGCCCCTGCGCCGCCTTGGCAAGCTCCTCGATGCCGCCCTCGTTTAGATCAAAGCGGATCTTCGTATTGCCGCGATTGTCGTTGATGATGCGCTGCAGGCTCTTCTTGATGTCCTGATAGTCCGGGAGATCAAAGTCCACGATGGTGATGTCCTTTTGCAGCTCGTTCGGCAGCATGAGGCGCGGCGACAGCAGAATCACGTTCTTTGGCACGGCACCGCCCTTGAGCATATTCACCGTATCCCGAATCTTTCGTATGACCTTCGGTTCGGGCTTGCGGCTGTCAAAGTAGATATGAAAATCCAATAGGACAAGCATCGCGGGCGCATCGTATTTCTGGATGAAATCCAGCGCCTTAAGCGGATCGGTCGTGTCCTGCTGCACCTTTCCGCCGGCGGCGACGTCGATCTCACTCTCAATTTGCTCGATGCCGGATGTAATGCGCCAGAGGAAGACCGCACGCGGCGTCTTGATGTACTCGGCGTCCTTTGCAAGGCGGTAGAAGGTCTTGAGCGCACGTTCTTCTTCCCATGTCGGCACATAGATCATCGGGAAACGTGCTCGGCACAGATTTGCAATATGTTTTTCTACCGATTGATACTGTTCCATCAGCAAGGTCTCCTAACGTTTT
>CAUVFG010000120.1:0-4671 GCA_963551125.1 uncultured Selenomonas sp.
GATCGAGCTCCTCGAGCAGCTCCTTGATCGCCTCCGCGCCCATGCCGACGCGGAAGGTATTGCCATACTTCTCGAGCGCGTCGTGATACTCGCGCTCGGAGAGCAGTTCCTTTTTCTTCAGATCCGTTTCGCCCGCGTCAATGACGATGTAGTAGGCGAAATAGAGGACTTTTTCGAGCGAACGCGGGGACACATCGAGGATGAGACCCATCCGGCTCGGAATTCCCTTGAAGTACCAGATATGCGAGACGGGCGCAGCGAGCTCAATATGCCCCATGCGCTCACGGCGCACCTTTGCCCGCGTCACCTCGACGCCGCAGCGGTCGCAGACGACGCCCTTGTAGCGGATGCGCTTGTACTTGCCGCAGTGGCACTCCCAGTCGCGCGTCGGGCCGAAGATGCGCTCGCAGAACAGACCGTCGCGCTCGGGTTTGAGCGTGCGGTAGTTGATGGTCTCGGGCTTCTTTACCTCGCCGTACGACCACGCACGAATTTTATCGGGGGAAGCGAGTCCGATCCGCATTGAGTCAAAATTGTTTACATCCAGCAACAGATGCCACTCCCTTCCTTAAATATCCTCACTCGGCATGTCGATGTCGTCGAGTTCGCCACGCATCAAAGAGTCCATATCATCGACCGGCTCCTCGCCGTCAATGTGCGCGATAATGTCCTCATCCGGGACATCCTCCTCGCCGCTCTCCTCCTCATCGTAGGAGTCCTCCGCAGGGGGCGGAGCAGCACCGCTCTCATCGACGCCCTCGACGTTGAGCTCGAGTGAGCGCGCCTTCTCCCCGATGTCCTCGTCCTCCTCGTCGCGGATTGCAATTTCCTTTGCATCCTCGTTGAGTACCTTGATGTCGAGGCCGATCGCCTGCAGCTCCTTGATGAGCACCTTAAAGGACTCAGGAACGCCCGGCTCGGGGATATTGTCGCCCTTGACGATGGACTCGTACGCCTTGACGCGCCCGACCACGTCGTCGGACTTCACCGTCAGGATCTCCTGCAGTGTGTACGCCGCGCCATATGCCTCGAGCGCCCAGACCTCCATCTCGCCGAAGCGCTGACCGCCGAACTGCGCCTTGCCGCCGAGCGGCTGCTGCGTGACGAGCGAGTACGGCCCCGTCGAGCGCGCGTGAATCTTGTCGTCGACAAGGTGATGCAGCTTCAGCATATAGACGCAGCCGACCGTCACGCGATTCTCAAACGGCTCGCCCGTGCGTCCGTCATAGAGCACCGTCTTGCCGTCGTCGGGCAGACCCGCCGCGTGAATCGTGCCGAATACGTCGTCGTCGCTTGCGCCGTCAAAGACGGGCGTCGCAATGTGAATGCCCGCCACGTCGGGGATGGGCATCCCGTTTTTATCAAAATCATAGCCCGCCGCACGAAGGTCGCCCTCCACCGTCGGGTCGTTCTCCTTGATACGCTGACCGAGCACGCGGCACGCCATGCCAAGATGCGTTTCGAGCACCTGACCGATGTTCATACGCGACGGCACGCCGAGCGGATTCAGCACGATGTCGACAGGCGTACCATCCGGCAGGAAGGGCATATCCTCCTGACGCATGATGCGCGAGACGACGCCCTTGTTGCCGTGGCGGCCGGACATCTTGTCGCCGACCGAGATTTTGCGCTTCTGCGCAATGTAGACGCGCACGAGGCGGTTGACCCCCGGCGGCAGTTCGTCGTTGTTCTCGCGCGTGAAGATCTTCACATCGATGATCTTGCCCGCCTCGCCGTGCGGCACGCGCAGTGAGGTATCGCGCACCTCGCGCGCCTTCTCACCGAAGATCGCACGCAGGAGACGCTCCTCCGCCGTCAGCTCCGTCTCGCCCTTCGGCGTGACCTTGCCGACGAGGATGTCACCGGGGCGCACATCCGCACCGATCGACACAATGCCGTCCTCATCGAGATCCTTGAGCGCGTCCTCCGCGACGTTCGGGATGTCGCGCGTGATCTCCTCTGGGCCGAGCTTCGTGTCGCGCGCGTCACACTCGTACTCCTCGATGTGGATCGAGGTGTAGAGGTCGCGCTTGACGAGATTTTCACTGAGGAGAATCGCGTCCTCGTAGTTGTAGCCCTCCCACGGCATATAGGCAACGATGATGTTGTAGCCGAGCGCAAGCTCGCCGTTGTCCGTCGAGGGACCGTCGGCGATGGGCTGCCCCTCCGTCACGTGGTCACCCACATAGACGAGCGGCTTCTGATTGATGCACGTCGCCTGGTTCGAGCGGACAAATTTCTGCAATTTATAGTTGTCGAACGCGCCCTCATCCGTGCGGACGGTGATCGCATTCGCCGTAACTTCCGTGACCTCGCCGCTGTGCTTGGCGAGCACCATGACGCCCGAGTCGCACGCAGCCTTGTACTCCATGCCCGTGCCGACGAGCGGCGCCTGCGTCCGCAGGAGCGGCACCGCCTGACGCTGCATGTTTGCGCCCATGAGCGCACGGTTCGCATCGTCGTTCTCAAGGAACGGGATCATCGCCGTCGCAATCGAGAACACCTGACGCGGCGACACGTCCATATAGTCCACGCGGTCACGCGGGTGCAGACCCGTCTCCTCGTGGAAGCGCGCCGTCACGCGCTCATTGACGAAGAACTCATGCTCATCAAGCGGCTCGTTCGCCTGTGCAATGATGAGATCGTCCTCCTCGTCCGCCGTCAGATAGCGGACATCCTCCGTCACGCGACGGTTCTCCTTGTCCACGCGGCGGTACGGCGTCTCCATAAAGCCGAACCGGTTCACGCGCGCATAGTTTGCGAGCGAGCCGATCAGACCGATGTTCGGACCTTCGGGCGACTCGACGGGGCACATACGCCCGTAGTGGGAGTTGTGCACGTCACGCACCTCGAAGCCCGCACGCTCGCGCGAAAGGCCGCCGGGGCCGAGCGCCGAGAGGCGGCGCTTGTGCGTCAGCTCCGAGAGTGGGTTGTGCTGATCCATAAACTGCGAGAGCTGCGAGGAGCCAAAGAACTCCTTCACCGCCGCGACCACGGGGCGGATGTTGATGAGCCCCTGCGGCGTGATGCTCTCCGTCTCCTGGATCGACATGCGCTCGCGCACGACGCGCTCCATGCGCGAAAGACCGATGCGGAACTGGTTCTGCAGCAGCTCTCCGACTGCACGCACGCGGCGGTTGCCGAGGTGGTCGATGTCGTCCGTATTGCCGAATCCGTCCATGAGGCCGAGCAGGTAGCTGATCGCCGCCATGATGTCCTCGCGCGTGATCGTGCGGTACTGATAGTCGCGTGTCGGCGCGCAGAGCATGCGATAGATCTCACCGTCTTTTTTCTGCACGTCAAAGGCGACGATCCCCCCCTCGCCAAAGAGCTCGATTTCCCGCGCGGGGCTGATGGCATCCACCATTTCTCCCGTGATGAGCTCGCCCTTCGGGAAGACAATCTCACCCGACTCCTTGTCAACGACAGGATGGGCAAGCACCTTGCCGAGGAGACGGCGGCGCCAGCCGAGCTTTTTCGTCAATTTATAGCGTCCGACCGTCGCCAGATCGTAGCGACGCGGATCAAAGAACAGTGTCTCGAGCAGGTTTCGCGCCGTATCCTCGTTCGCCGGTTCGCCCGGACGCAGACGGCGGTAGATCTCGATGACCGCCTTGCTGCGCGTCTTGACCTCGTCCGTATCGCGCTCAAGCGTCGCGAGGATGCGCGAGTCGTCACCGAAGAGCGCACGGCTCTCCGCGTCACTCTCGTAGCCGAGTGCGCGGATGAGGTAGGTCACAGGCATCTTGCGCGTACGGTCGATGCGCACGGACACAATGTCGTTTGCATCCGTCTCCAGCTCGATCCACGCGCCGCGGTTCGGGATCATCGTCGCGTTGTAGAGCTCCTTGCCCGTCGTATCGATCTCGACCCCGTAGTAGGTGCCGGGCGAGCGGACAAGCTGGCTGACGATGACGCGCTCCGCGCCGTTGATGATGAACGTGCCCGTATCCGTCATGAGCGGGAAATCGCCCATGAAGACCTCCTGCTCCTTGATCTCGCCCGTCTCGCGGTTCACGAGGCGCACGTTCACGCGCAGGGGCGCGGCATACGTCACATCGCGCTCCTTGCACTCGTCGAGATCGTACTTCGGCTCGCCGAGCGCAAACGACTCAAACGAAAGGATGAGATTCCCCGAGAAATCCTGAATAGGCGAGATATCGCGGAAGATCTCCGCGAGTCCCACCTCAAGAAACCACTGATAGCTCGTGCGCTGGATGTCGAGGAGATGCGGCATCTCCATAACTTCCTTGATACGCGCGTAGCTGTACCGGGTGCGACGGCCGACCGACACAGGATTGAACATGAACGCTGTCACCCTTTCGCTGGATATCGTTGATGGAGTTCGTGCACCGACGTAATTGCAAAGACACAAAAAGAACAAGGCAAACGTCCGAATACCTTGCTCTGTTGTCCCTTTCTAACACGAGCCGTGAAGGCTACAGGAGCACTGATACGCTTTTCCGCAATCGGACAGACTGCACGAATCAGCGCGTCCCCTCATCCTCCCCGAAAAAAGGCGCACAAATCCCCATTCTTACTTAATAGGTCATTACATAATACTACTTCTCAATTCTCGTGTCAAGGGGTGCTTTTAGTTTTATCTGCCTTTCTGTCAAAAACACATATTGTATGCTATACTGTTCATGCTACTCGCCCCAACACTCAAGT
>CAUVFG010000121.1:0-4626 GCA_963551125.1 uncultured Selenomonas sp.
AAGGTGCGGACGAAATGAGGAATCTCACAGAGCTCTCCCTGCGCCACCGCGCCCTTGTCTGGTATTTCATCATCGTCTTCACCATTGGCGGCATCGTTTCCTACAACGCGCTCGGACGCATGGAGGATCCCGCATTTACCATCCGCCAGATGGTCGTTACCGCCGCATGGCCGGGTGCGACCGCCGAGGAAATGCAGGAGCAGGTCACGGATAAACTCGAGCGGCGCTTTCAGGACACGCCGGGACTCAAGAACATCGACAGCGAAACGCGTCCGGGGCAGACCATCATCTACATCCAGCTGCGCTCTGACATCGACGACGCCCTCATCCGCCCGACGTGGCGCGACGTGCGGAATTTCGGCGAGGACATCAAAAGCGACCTGCCCGACGGCGTCTATGGCCCCTACTACAATGACCGATTCGACGATGTGTACGGCTCGATCTACGCCGTCACGGGCGCGGACTACTCCTATGAGGAGTTGCGGCAGATGGCGGAGAACGCGCGCCGCCGCATCCTCACCGTCCCGAGCGTGCAGAAGGTCATCCTCCTCGGCGAGCAGCCCGAGCGCATCTACGTCGAAATCGCCCTCGACAAACTCGCACAGCTTGGCATCCCGCCGACCGCAATTATGGACGCACTGCGCGGACAGGACACCATGACATCGGGCGGCTCCATCGAGACGGAGACGGACACCGTGCAGCTGCGCGCCTCGGGCGTATTTGAGAGCCTTGAGGACATCCGCGCGCTTCCGATTGCCGCAAATGGAAACGTCTTCCGCCTCGGTGATATTGCCACCGTCGAGCGGCGCACGGCCACCCCGCCCGAGCCGATGATGTTCTACAACGGCGCGCCCGCTATCGGCATCGCCGTCTCCATGGAGGACGGCGGCAACATCCTAAAGCTTGGCAGCGATCTCAAAGACCTCGCGGCAGAGATTCGGTCCGACCTCCCGCTCGGCGCAGAGCTGCACGAGGTATCGAACCAGCCTGCCGTCGTTCAGTACTCCATTCATGACTTCGTCGAGACACTCATCCTCGCCATCATCATCGTCCTCGCCGTCAGCTTCCTCTCGCTCGGTTTTCGTACAGGACTCGTTGTCGCGGGCTGTATTCCGCTCGTCCTTGCGGGCACATTCGTCGGCATGTACATCCTCGGCATCGACCTGCACAAGGTCTCCCTCGGCGCACTCATCATTGCGCTCGGTCTGCTCGTCGATGATGCCATCATCGCCGTCGAGATGATGAGCGTCCAGCTCGAGCGCGGCATGGGGCGCTTTGACGCCGCGTGCTACGCCTTTACCCAGACCGCGAAGCCCATGCTCACGGGCACGCTCATCACCTGCGCAGGCTTTATCCCCGTCGCATTCTCAAAGGGCATGGCGAGTGAGTTCTGCCGCACCCTCTTTCCCGTCATCGGAATCGCGCTCGTCCTCAGTTGGATTGTCTCCGTTATGGTCGCACCGCTCTTTGGATATTACCTCATTCGCGTAAAAAAAGCGGACGAAGGCACGCACGATCCCTATGCCAGCCCCTTCTACCGCCTCTTTCGACGCGTACTGACACTCTTTCTCGCCCACCGCGCCGCCGTCCTCGTCGGCACCGTGCTCCTCTTCGCGGCATCCCTCGCCGCATTTCCGCACATCAAACAGACCTTCTTCCCGCCCTCCCTGCGCCCCGAACTCCTCGTCGAGCTGACCCTGCCGCAGGG
This sequence comes from uncultured Selenomonas sp., assembly GCA_963551125.1. Lineage (GTDB taxonomy): Bacteria > Bacillota > Negativicutes > Selenomonadales > Selenomonadaceae > Centipeda. The sequence goes on from CAUVFG010000121.1 coordinate 1,709, forward strand.
CGCGTCCATCACGGCGACCGAGCGTGAAGCAGAGCGGCTCTCCGCCCTCCTCGCAGCGCACAGCGACAAAATCGAAAGCTACGCCTACTACGTCGGACAGTCCACGCCGCGCTTCGTCCTGCCCGTCAACATCAAGGCGGCCGCAGATAACCGTGCCCAGTTCGTCATCACGGCAAGCGGCACAGAGGAGCGTGAGCAGCTTGCCGCCCTCATCAACGAGGCGCGCAGCGATGAACTCTCGGGCGTGCGCGTTGCGACACAGTACATCCAGACGGGCCCCCCCGCGGACTTCCCCATCATGCTGCGCGTCTCTGCGCCCACGACGGACGAGGTGCGGCACGTCGCCGAGCAGGTCGCTACCATTGCTGCGGACGACCCCGCCGCGGCGAACATCCACCTCAACTGGACAGAGAAATCCAAGACGGTGCACATCGACTTGGACAAGGAAAAGCTAAAACTCTACGGGCTCAGCGCAAAGGCAGTCAAGCAAATGCTCTACACCGAGCTCACGGGCTCACAGGCCGCGGAGTTCTATACGGGCGACCGCACGATCGGCATCACGTTGCGCCTCGCAGACGTAGACCGCACGAACCTCGAGCGCCTCGGCGAACTGCCGATCGCAACGCAGGGCGGATCCATCCCCCTCGCCCAGATCGCACACCTCTCCTATGCGGCCGAGGACGGCCTCATCAAGCGGCGCAACCTGCGCCCGACCATCATGGTGCAGGGCGACGCCGCGGCCGGCGAGGGCAACGACGCGGCGCAGCGGATCTACGCAGCGACAAAGGAGCTGCGTGCAAACCTTCCCGCCGGCACAAGCATCACCCCCGCCGGCTCGCTTGAGGACTCCGCCGAGGCGATGGGTTACCTCATGCAGCCCGTGCCCGCCATGGTCTTCATCATCATGACCCTCCTCATGCTGCAGGTCGGAACCATGGGCAAGATGGCGCTCACCCTCCTCACCGCCCCGATGGGGCTTATCGGCGTCGCGCTCGCCATGCTCCTCACGAACTCGGCCATGGGCTTCGTCGCCTACCTCGGCGTGCTCGCCCTCTTCGGCATGATCATCCGCAACTCCGTCATCCTCATCGACCAGATCAAAAAGCACGAGGAGGCGGGCGAAAAGCCCATGGACGCCATCATCGACTCCGCCGTCCTGCGCTTTCGCCCCATCATGCTCACCGCTGCCGCTGCCATCCTCGGCATGCTCCCCCTCATGCGCAGCGTCTTCTGGGGGCCGATGGCGGTCGCCATTGCAGGCGGTCTCATCGTCGCGACCGTATTGACGCTGTTGGTGCTGCCGGTTATGTATGCGGTGGCATATCGGGTGAAAGAATAGGAGAACGCCATTGATTACCGGAAAACTCAAAACCGACATCGACCAGATCTGGACCGATATGTTTTCCTACGGCATGTCGAACCCCCTTGTCGTCATCGAACAGCTCACCTATCTTTTCTTCATCAAATCGCTCGACGATATGGAGACGGAGAACGAGAAGGCGGCGGAGATCTTCGGCACAGACTTCACGCGCATCTTCCCTGCGGACGCAGCGGGGCAGGAGATGCGTTGGAGCGTCTTTCAGCCGCAAAATAAAAGCCTCCCCTGTCGGAGCGAAGAATCCATAAAAATAAGGCGCATATCCCCCAATGAGAATACACGCCATCCAAAACCCATGAGAATGGGTTTTCAATCTAAAATCATCATATCGTGACAGATGTGATTTGTCAATACTCATTTTTCAAAGGCAACAGCGCAGGAGTTCGATACAATATCTATGTGCATCCATAAGAATGTCATTCATCAAAATGACTTTGGGAATCGCTGATAAAATAGACCTGCAGATTGGCGTAGATTTTTTCGTCCGAACAAGGAGGCAAACCCAACGCTGCCAAAGCTATGTGGAGGATCGGGGGCACAGTGTGGGCAAAAAAGATGCGTCAAGATGGCGGTGCTGAATTTATCAGCGCTTCCTTATACGGCTATATGAAAGGAGTTTGCTGTGACGAATTTTGACTTTCTGAGTGCCGAAAAGAACTTTGCTACGTTCGCGGATGCGTGCATCGAGGCGGAGAAGTCCATCGGGATCAGCCCCGCGCTCTGCGCGCTCGGTGTGCGAAAAAGTGCGGAGCTCGTGGTAAAGTGGCTCTACTCGGTGGACAGCTCGCTCCGTCTGCCGTACAAGGACAATTTCTCCGCGCTCGTCTATAACCCGTCCTTCACTGCCTCGGTCGATGACAGCATCATGAGCAGTCTGCGCTACATCATCAAGCTGGGCAATTTCTCCACGCACACGAATAAGAAAGTCAGCTACCGCGAGGCGGTGCTCTCACTTCAAAATCTGTTCGAGTTCGTCCTCTTTATCGACTATTGCTATGGGTCGTCCTACGAGGAGCGCGACTTTGACGAGACACTGCTCGCAAGCGAGGCAAAGCAAGCGTATCTGCTGCAGAGTTTGACCATCTGCGGGAGGAGCTGGAGACGCGCTCCGACGACCGCGCTGCCCTCATGTGCGAAATGGATGCGTTGCGCGCGGAGCTATCGCAGCTGCGCGCACAGAACGCAGCTGTGCGGACTACCCCGCCCGCACAGCCGGAGACGGAGGAGGAGACGCGCCGCACGATCATCGACATCGACCTGCGCGCGATGGGTTGGACGTTCGATGTGGACTGTATGCGCGAGGTGCCCGTGATTGGACTGCCGAACGCCTCGGGCAAGGGCTTCGCCGCCTATGTGCTCTACGGCAGGGATCACAAGCCGCTCGCCATCGTCGAGGCAAAGCGCACGAGCGTCGATCCCGAGGTTGGGCGTGAGCAGGCACGATGCTATGCGGACGCGCTCGAGCAGATGACGGGACAGCGCCCACTGATTTTCTACACGAACGGCTACGACACCTATTTCTGGGATGATCTCGCCTATC
>CAUVFG010000122.1:0-4593 GCA_963551125.1 uncultured Selenomonas sp.
GTGATCGCCTTCCCCGCTGCGCCCGCGCGACCCGTGCGTCCGATGCGATGGATGTAGTCCGTGACGGTCGGCGGCAGGTCGTAGTTGTAGACGTGGGTCACGCCCTCGATGTCGAGTCCGCGCGCGGCGATGTCCGTTGCGCAGAGAATCTGCAGCTTTGCCTCACGAAACTGCCGCAGGACAAAGGCGCGCTGCGTCTGCGTGAGGTCGCCGCTGAGGGCATCCACGAGGTAGCCGCGGTGCGCGAGCTCCATCATGAGGGCGCGCGTGCGCTCCTTCGTCGCACAGAACACCATTGCAAGATAGGGCGCCTCCTCGTTGATGGAGGCGCAGAGGCGGTCGAGCTTCGCCCCCTCGCTGACGGAGAGCACAACCTGCTCGACATTCGAGAGCGTCGTCCGTTCGCCCTCGATGCGGATGTGCGCGGGATTCGTCATGAACCGCTTCGTGAGACGCACGATCCGCTCGGGCAGGGTCGCGGAGAAGAGTGCAAGCTGATAGTCCTGCGCTGCCGTATCGAGCAGTGTCTCCACGTCCTCGATGAAGCCCATCTTCAGCATTTCGTCCGCCTCGTCGAGGACGATCTTGTTTACGCTGCCGAGGGCGAGCGTCCCGCGCCGCACATGGTCGAGCAGTCGGCCGGGCGTGCCGATGATGAGCTGCGGATGGCGGCACAGCTTCTCCTTCTGCCGCTCGATGTCCGCACCGCCGTAGATGGCGATCGTGCCGATGCCGAGCTCTGCGCCGAGCGGCTCCGCCACGCGCTCGATCTGAATGGCAAGTTCGCGCGTCGGGGCAATGACAAGCGCCTGCGCCGCCGCCCCCTGCGGCTTGATCTTCGCGAGCAGCGGCAGGAGGAACGCGAGCGTCTTGCCCGTGCCCGTCTGTGCCTGTGCGATGACATCGCGTCCCGCGCGCATGGGCGGGATCGCCTGCTCCTGCACGGGTGTCGGCTGCAAGATGCCCTGCTTTTTGAGGAGGGTGACAAGCGTCTCCGACACGCCCAGCTGATCAAAATGCGTCATGATGAAAGCACCTCTGAGCCGTTCTCCGTGATGAGGATGGTCTTTTCCCACTGCGCTGAGAGCGTGTGATCCTTCGTCCGTACCGTCCACCCGTCATCTGCATCGACAGTTACATCGTAGTCGCCCGCATTGATCATCGGCTCAACCGTGAACACCATGCCGGGCACCATGAGCATGCCCGTGCCTGCCTCGCCCTCATGCGGGACAAACGGCTCCATGTGGAAGTCCTTGCCGACGCCGTGTCCGCCGAGTGCCGTGACGACGGAGTAGCCGTTTGCGTGCGCCCAGTCGCCGCACGCCGCGCTCACGTCGCCGAGGAAGTGCCACGGGCGCGCCGCCGCAATGCCGCGCTCCATACACTCCCGCGTCACCTGCACCAGCCGCTCTGCCGCTGCGGGCACCTTGCCAACGAGGTACATGCGCGAGGCATCCGCATAGTAGCCGCCGTAGATGACCGTCGAGTCCACGTTGATGATGTCGCCTTCCTTCAACACATCCTTCTTCGACGGAATGCCGTGGCAGACCACGTTGTTGATCGATGTGCAGATGCTCTTTGGAAAGCCCTCGAAGCCGAGACAGGCGGGAATCCCGCCGCGCTCCACGATATAGTCATGCGCTGCGCAATCCAGCGACTCCGTATCCACGCCGGGGCGCACGAGCGTCTCCATGAGATCGAGCACGCCGTCGTTGATGACCGCAGCGCGACGGATGCCCTCGATGTCCGCTGCGTTGTTGATGATCTTGCGCGGCGGACGCACCTGTCCCTTGATGACATCGTAGCGGATGGATGCAATCCGCTCGTCAAAGTCCGCGTGACATTTCTTGTATTTCTTTCCGCTGCCGCACCAGCAAAGTTCGTTTCGATTCATTCCTTCGCCCCTTTATACATTGTTACTACCTCTGCATTATAGACCGAAAATCACTTTTAATCAAAGACTTTTCATCGTTCTCAGGCGATTCCCTTGACTTGAAGCAAACGATAGGCTAAACTTGTCACAGTATTTTATTTTAAGAAGAAGGTAATTTATGTGAAACTTTTGTGCAAAAAACTCCTGCGCACCCTGCTCGCTATTCTGGGGCTGCTTCTCCTCGTCGGCGCCGCTCTCATGTGCACCGCCCCCGGCGTGCCCGTTCTGAACTATCATCAGATCGAGGAGAAGAACGGCAACCCGCTCACCCTCTGGCCCGACCAATTCGAGGCACAGATGGCATATCTCGCGGATGCGGGCTATACGACGATCACCATCGACGAGATGATGGATGCTCTCGAAAACGGAACGCCCCTGCCCGAAAAGCCCGTCATCATTACCTTTGACGACGGCTACGCGGACAACTACGAATACGCCTACCCCATCCTCAAAAAATACGGATTCAAGGCGACCATCTTCCTCATCTATGATTTCACAAACACCTATCCGAACTACCTGACGTGGGAGCAAATCAACGAGATGAAGGAATCGGGGCTCATCCATTTCGAGAGTCACACGATGACCCACGCAAACCTCGCGGAGCTGAACTCTGCTGACGAACTACGCCACGAGATCGCGGACTCACATGACCTCCTCTCAGAGAAGCTCGGCTACGATATGCACTACATCGCCTACCCCGGTGGGCGTGTCAATGAGGAGATCGAGGAGATCACGCGCGCAGCCGGCTACCGTGGGGGCTTCACCGTACACTACGGCCTCTCCACGCCCGAGGAAGGATGCTATCAGATGGATCGCATCCCCATCTTCGGCGCGAATATGCACACACTCACGCGCTTCAAGCTGCGCCTTGCCTTTGCCCCGCTCATCGCACCGCTCGAGGATCTGCGCCTCGAACTGCGCGCGTGCGGTCTCACATCGCTCGCCAACTGCATGCTCATCCCCTGATATTTTTGCGAAAAATCTGTAAAAGCAGCAGGACAGAATGTAAAAAATATGCTATAATGCTTTCATCGGTGATTGTGTTTAAGGAGGGCTTTTCATGGATTTTGAGGCACTGGTCAAGGCAAAATTTGATGAAGCGTATGCAGCGTCGGAGCATCCGAAGAAATTCTTCCTCACGGAGAACGGGCGCGGCGTCGTCGATGGCGGTGAGATGTATAACGCACTGCTCCACGATGTGCTTGATGTCGTGCAGCGCGCAATGGTCGGCATTCTAAAGGACAGCCATCATACACATTGACAACAAAATACAGAGAGAACTGTTCGACAGCATGTCTGTCGACGGTTCTTTTTTTCTCCATGGATAAAACAACAGCACAAAACGCAATTTACTCTTTTCAAACACACAGCGATTATGCTACAATAACTGCGTCGAGACTAGGTGGAACGTCCCATGGGAAAGGATGCTGACACCGCAAAGACCCGCTCGATACTGCATGGAAGGAGGGAAATGGCGGGGTTGTACCGTTTGTTATCAAACTATTGGTAATTGACAAGCACTTAAAAGGGAGGACGTATTATGTTTTTTTCATCGCGAAAGGATGCCAACGAAAGACCGGCACCGATCTCCGCGCAGGGAGAGACAAAGGAGCTGGAAAATTATCTGCGCACACTGCTTGACGGAGATCTGAGCAAACGACCGCCGGCACTCAAAGATCCCGGTATGCAGAACGTCGCTCGCCTCATCGAACAGTTTGCACAGCAGCGGCGCGAGACACTGACCGGGTTGTCACTCGAGATCAACCAATCCGTCTACGACATTGTACGTGCATCCGGGCAGCTGAACGAGCTGGCACGCGAGAACCGCATCGTGGAGACGAATGTCAAAGAGTTGCTCGACGCGGTAAACTCGATGACGGAGGACATCGTCCACCTCGCCGAGGCGACCTCGGAGACGGCAGATCAGACGGAACGCGGCAAGGAGGCTATGGATCTCGCACAGACGAGCATTCAGACGGTCGCGCAGGAAACGGGCACTGCGCAGACCGGACTCACGAGCATGACGAAGGATGTCAAGAGCCTCCACGAGCGCACGGCGAGCATCGACAACCTCGTCGTCACGGTCAACGGCATCGCCGAGCAGACGAATCTGCTTGCGCTCAACGCCTCCATCGAGGCTGCCCGCGCTGGCGAGCATGGACGTGGTTTCGCCGTCGTTGCCGATGAGGTGCGTAAGCTTGCGGAGCAGTCGAAGAACTCCGTCGATGAGATCCGTGACCAGCTGACGCAGATTCGCACGGACGTCGAGCAGATTACGAATGAGTTCCAACAGATGGACGACTCCTTCCGTGCCAATGTCGAGGCCGTGGGGCAGGCATCCGGCGAATCGAGCAAGCTCACCGCAGTCTTTGATGCCATCAACAAAACAATCGACGATCTCGCACCGCTTGCCCAGCGTCAATCTGCGGCATTCGAGGAGATGAACGCCACCCTCCAGTCCACCACCAATGATGTGGTACGAATGACGGACGGCTCAAAGACCTGCAACCGAGATATGTATGATTCGATCCGTAAAATCAATACGGTGCGCATGAACATCGGTGCATTAAAACTCGGCTTTGGTCCGAAAGAAATGATCGAATTTGCAAAGACCGACCACATGATCTGGGGGATGCGGATGCACCAAATGATGTGGGGCA
>CAUVFG010000123.1:0-4586 GCA_963551125.1 uncultured Selenomonas sp.
TATTCTGCACCACGGCGACTGCGGGGTGCGCCACGGGCGCAGGCAGTGCGGTCTCATAGGAATCGTCGGGGTACCACAGAAGCGCCTCGCGATATGCCGCAATGGCACGCAGGGGCTCCTTCTCCGCCGCCTCGTACGCGATGTCGAGCAGCGCGTCCAGACTCTCCGGCATCGCACCCTCTGCAGGAGGCGTATTCTGCACCACGGCGACTGCGGGGTGCGCCACGGGCGCAGGCAGTGCGGTCTCCTCCCTCGCCGCATAAGCGGGCGGAAGGTCGGGGGTGCAGATCACCGTCGGCACCGCCGACGGTGGTACCGTGTCCTCGACGGGCGGCTCCGCGCGCCGCCGCGCACGCGCCGTCACGAATGCGTTGTAGAGTGTCACGACGAATCCCGCGCCCGCGACCAGCCCGCCCAGCTGCACATAGTACAGCTGCGTCAGCGGCGGGTGCAGGACAATCATCCCCGCAACGACACCGATGCTCATCAGGACGGCTAGCACAAGCGAGGAAAAGCGAATCCGGGTCTGCAATACTGCCGCCCCCTTTTCCAATAACCGGCTCCCGATCAGCAAGTACACTCATAGGTATTCTAGTAGTCTTTCGACATGAACACGCAAATTCCTTCCTCATTGTGAGAAATATTAGCGCGCATATTTTTTCGAAAACTTTTTTGTTTCTGCCCTTTTTTCATTTCTCATTTTATAGTATAATGGCTGTGACATTCATTCGCGTGCGCAGAGCAAGATGCGTGTGCGAGGGAAAATAGGCTGATTCACTAACGGATGGGAGAGATTCACATGACGCAGGAAACAGTTATGATCGAGAACAAGACGGGCATTCATGCTCGTCCCGCATCGGTATTCGTTCAGACGGCAACGAAGTTCAAGTCCAAGATCCAGATCGAGGCAAAGGGCAAGAAGGTTGACGCCAAGAGCATTCTCATGCTGATGAGCATGGGGCTCGTCAAGGGCACGGAGCTCACCATCATTGCCGAGGGCGAGGACGAGGCAGCAGCCGTGAAGGCGCTTGCGGATCTCGTCAACTCGAAATTCGGCGAGGAGTAATTAGATACAATGGGACGCCCCGAGGTTTTGCAGTGCACCGTGCTCCTCGCGGCGTTTTTTCATAGAGCCGTCGACCGCCAAAGCACATAGAAGGGGTCGGCATCTCTCATAGGGGGGATAAAATATGGCAGAACCAATCCGTGGAAAAGGCGTCATCTCCGGCATCGCCGTCGGTCAAGCCCTGCTCGCAGGGCAGAACCTCGACGGCTATCTCGCGGCATATCATCCCGGCACGCTCGCAGAGGAGCAGAGCAAGGCGAAGGCGGCACTCGTCGCCGTCACCGAGCATCTGCTCGCGACCATTGAGCGCCTGAGGAAAGAGGAGCAGACCGAACAGGCAGCCATCCTTGAGGCGCACCGCATGATGGTGCAGGATCCGATGATGGCAGAGAACATCAGGACGAAGATCGAAGCCTGCGGCAGCGCACCGAAGGGCATTCTCGATGCCGCGAACGAACAGGCGCAGATCTTTGAGCAGATGGAGGACGAGTATTTCGCCGCACGCGCGGTCGACCTGCGCGACGTGGGCAAGCGCGTCGCGAAATACGTCCTCGGCGTCAAAGAACCCGAGATCGGCGCGGGGCAGGTCGTCCTCTGCGGTGAGGAGATCGAGCCGTCCGTTGTGGCGGGCATGCCCACCGATCAGATCGCGGGCGTCATCCTCGGCTCGGGCAGTGCGACGAGCCACGTCGTCATCATCGCAAAGGCGCGCGCCATCCCGACCGTCCTCGGCATCGGCGACAAGATCAGCCTCATCCAGGACGGCGACGAGATCATCCTCGACGGCAGCCGCGGCGACATCATCATCCGCCCGACGGAGGAGGAGCGTCTGCTGTATCAGACCAAGATCGAGGAGCAGAAGAAGCTCGCGGCGCACTATGCTGCGCTCAAGGATCTGCCGGCAGTGACGAAGGACGGCGTACGCATTGAGCTGACCGCGAACATCGGCACGCATATGGATGTCGACAACGCACTCACCTATGGCGCGGAGGGCGTTGGACTCTTCCGCTCCGAGTTCGTCTTTATGGGCTCCACGACAATCCCGACGGAGGAAGATCAGTTCAAGGCATACCGCGCTGCGGTCGAGAAGTGCGGCGGGCACATCTGCGTCATCCGCACCATGGACATCGGCGGCGACAAGCCCCTGCCCTACCTCAACATCGATCCCGAGGAGAATCCCTTCCTCGGCTACCGTGCCCTGCGCATCAGCTTGGATCGGCACGACCTCTTCCTCCCGCAGATCAAGGCAATCCTGCGCGCCGGCCTCTACGGCAAGGCAGCGATGATGGTGCCCATGGTCATCAGCGTGAGCGAGATCCAGCGCGTGCAGAAGCTCGTCGAGCAGGCAAAGGTCGAGCTCACCCACGAGGGCAAGGAGTACTCCGACGACGTACAGGTCGGCATCATGGTCGAGACGCCTGCCGCCGCCGTCGTCTCGCCGCTGCTCGCGCAGTACGTGGACTTCTTCAGCATCGGCACAAACGACCTCATCCAATACACACTCGCGGTCGACCGGGGCAATGCGCAGATCGCACATCTCTACAATCCGTTTAACCCGGCCGTCCTCCGCCTCATCCAGCGCACGATCCAGAGCGCACGCGAGCGCGGTATCTGGGCGGGTATGTGCGGCGAGATGGCAAGCGACCCGTACGCCGCCGTCATTCTGCTCGGCATGGGCATCACAGAGCTCTCCATGAGTGCGCCGTCCATCCCGCGCGTCAAGGAGATGATCCGCTCCGTCACCTCGACACAGGCGAAGGAACTCCTCGCCGATGTCATGAAGATGGAGCACGGCGTCGATATCCGCGCCTATCTGCACAAGATGCTCGAAGCCTCGGACGCGAGTGCGGGACTCTGATTGTTGCTGCAGTCACAGACATCTGCGCACGGATACGCCATACTTTAGGCGTGTGTTATATTTGACATGAAAAGACTCCTGCTGTACTCTCGTGCGGCAGGAAATTTTCATTTGGAGAGCGCGATGAAACTATCCATCGACACCGACGCCTGTGTCTCCTGCGGCATGTGCGCCGAGCGGCTGCCCGCCGTCTTTCGCATCGACCGCGCCGCACGCAGCGCTGTACTCCTGCGCCAGCCGCAGCCCGCCGAACAGGACGACGCCCTCGAGGCGGCGGAAGACTGCCCTGCGGGCGCAATTATTTCAGAGACGCGCTGATAAATTCAACACATCCGCATCTTTTCCGTGGCAAATCTATGATTATATGATAAAATAGAATTGATTTTTTCGATTGTCGTTTTTGTGGGCGGCGCAGCCGCCGGGGGGAATCTGCAATGACGGAATTGAAGTTGGAGCCGTTCGGCACAATGCCGAATGGGGAGCGAATTGATCTCTATACGCTGACGAATGAGCGCGGCACACGCGTTGCCATCACCACCTACGGCGCGCGGCTTGTGAAGTTCGAGCGAAACGTAAACGGCACGCCGCTCGACATCGTGCTCGGCTATGACGACGGCGCGGGCTACGTCGCCGATACCGCCTCGATGGGGGCGATTGTCGGACGGCACGCGAACCGCATCGCGGGCGGGCGCGTCACGATCGCAGGGCGCCCCTATCAGCTCGAGCTGAACTCGGGCTCACACAAGCAGAACCACATCCACGGCGGCACAAAGGGGCTGCACTATCACCTCTGGACGGCGGAGATCGTGGACGGCGGCGTAGAGTTCACCGCGATCAGTCCCGACGGCGAGGGCGGCTATCCCGGCAATTTTGAGGCAAAGGTCGCCTACCGCCTCACGGACGACGATGCGCTCCGCATCTCCTACCGTGCCGTCAGCGATGCGGATACGATCTGCAACCTCACGAATCACACCTACTTCAACCTCGAAGGTGCAACCGCCGGCAGCGTCCTCGACCACGAGGCTGAGATCTACGCCGACGAATTCACATGGGCGGATGCGGAGTCCCTGCCCGACGGGCGCATCCTCTCCGTCTTCGGAACGCCGATGGACTTCACCGAGCCGCATCGCATCGGCGAACGCATTGACGCGGACTATGACCAGCTGCAGATGGCGGGCGGCTACGATCACAACTGGGTGCTGCGCGGCGACTACGCGCCCGAGCCGTATTCGCATCTAAAAAAGGCGGCGCGTGTCATTTCACGGAAAACGGGGCTTGCCCTCTCCTGCTACACGACGCAGATCGGCATGCAGTTCTACACGGGCAACGCCCTTGCGAAAAAGCACGTCGTCGGCAAGGGCGGCAAGGAATTCCAGCGGCGCGGCGGCTTCTGTCTGGAGACGCAGTTCTTCCCAAATGCGCCCGCGAATCCCGCATTTCCCCAGCCCGAGCTGCGCATGGGCGAGGTTTGGGAGGCGGAAACCGTCTACAAACTCGATGATGTATAGCTATAGAATTTGTTTATAACAATCCAAGTTTTTTCAATCACCCATTTATACGAAATCGCTAGACATTTCTATAAAAGAGAGGTAAGATAGTATCTATAGGTAAGCTCTGCTCACAAAAATTAAGGGAGGATTGACTAAATGAATATTCATGAGT
>CAUVFG010000124.1:0-4585 GCA_963551125.1 uncultured Selenomonas sp.
CGGGCAAAAAAGATGCGTCAAGATGGCGGTGCTGAATTTATCAGTGCTTCCTATACATTGAAACGGAAGTTCACCACATCGCCGTCGCGCATGACGTACTCCTTGCCCTCCAGACGGACAAGCCCCTTGTCACGCGCCGCAGCCACGCTGCCGAGCGTAACGAGATCGTCATAGTTCACAATCTCGGCGCGGATGAAGCCGCGCTCAAAGTCCGTGTGAATCTTGCCCGCCGCCTTCGGCGCTGTCGTCCCGCGTGTAATCGTCCACGCGCGGCACTCATCCTCACCCGCCGTGAGGAAGGTTTGAAGTCCAAGCAGGGAAAACGCTCCGTGAATGAGGCGGTCAAGCCCGCTCTCCGAGAGCCCCAGATCCTCGAGGAAGACCGCAGCCTCCTCGGCATCCAGCTCCGCAATCTCCTCCTCGAGCCGCGCAGAGACCGTCACGACCTCCGCGCCCGTGCGCGCGGCATACGCCTTGACCGTCTGTACGTGGGGATTCTCCGCATCCGCCGTCGCCGCCTCGTCCTCTCCGACGTTCGCAATATAGAGAATCGGCTTGCGTGTGAGGAGGTTCAGATCGCGCAGCATCGCCTGCTCCTCATCCGAGAGTTCCACCTCGCGCGCGGGCTTCCCCTCATTGAGTGCCGTTTTCAGACGTTCGAGCGCGGCATGCTCCGCCTTTGCCTCCTTGCTGCCGGATTTCAGCAGCTTTGTCACCTTTGCCATGCGCTTTTCCACCGCTTCGAGGTCGGCAAGGCACAGCTCCGTCTCGATGATGTCAATGTCGCGCAGAGGATCGACCACCCCCTCAACGTGCGTGATATCTGAGCTCTCAAAACATCGGACGACATGCGCCACGGCATCCACCTGCCGGATGTGCTCAAGGAACTTGTTGCCGAGCCCCTCGCCCTTTGAAGCGCCCTTTACGAGTCCCGCAATATCGACGAAGCGAACGCTCGCAGGTGTCGTCTTCTTGGAGTGATAGAGATCGGTCAACACCTTCAGACGGGCATCCGGCACCGCCACCACGCCGACATTCGGCTCAATCGTGCAAAACGGATAGTTTGCCGCCTCCGCCCCCGCCTTCGTAATCGCATTGAAAAGCGTGCTCTTGCCCACATTCGGCAGTCCAACGATTCCAACCTCAAGATTGCTCACAGCTATTCCCTCTTTCACTGACCGAAGTCATGTTGTTTACGCTAATACACTTGTTAAGGAAGCACTGATAAATTCAGCACTACCATCTTAGCGCATCTTTTTTGCCCGCTTTTCGTTAGCAAATCCTCCACATAGCTCTGGCTATGCGTCCGGTTTGCTGCCTCAATCGGACGAAAAAATCTACGCCAATCTGGCAGACTTCATTTTATCAGCGATTCCTTAAGTTATAACAGAAAAATAGAGCAAGGTCAATCAGTGCACGTATTCCACGCTCCACAGAAACATTTTCTCTTATGAACATACCTGCAAATGTTGCAAATGATACTTCCCTTTTTGAAATCTTGTGTTATAATTTAGTCAATCAGGGGATTCCCCTTTACAGTCAATTTCCTTTTACGATATAGGAGGTCTATCATGGCGATTACAAAGGATATGAGCATCATTGAGATCGTGCAGACGTATCCCGACACCGTTGAGATTCTGATGAATGCGGGCATGGGCTGCCTCGGCTGCGCGGCGGCGCACTTCGAGAACATCGAGCAGGGTGCACTGGCACACGGCATCGACATCGACGCCCTCATCGATGAGCTGAACGCCTCAATCGGCGAGACAGCTGCGGCACAGTAAAACATACAGCACATGCGTCAAACACAAGCGCCCTCTTACAGGCTAGTAGTCTGCAAGGGGCGTTTTCTGTTGGGGCAGGACTACGAAACAATATCTCTCCGATCCCACCAGATGACAGCAGATCGCGTTGCGACCGTACACAGACCATCCCGCGCCTCGGCGAGAACCTCCCTGCGGAGCTTTTCCTGTGCAGCCGGAGTAAGGTCACCCGCATATTGTTCGTATGCGAGCTTTCGATATTGCAGCTCGTCCTCCACGGAGCGCTCGCAGCGATAGTCCACCACACTGACGTTGGCAAAACGTCCCTGCGAAATCAGCATATTGTAGAGAATCTGGAACTCCTCGACATCGCAGCAGCTCGCCGACCTTGGATTCTTATGATCCGGAATCTCCGCAACGATCGCGCAGTATTTATTGGAATAGGTCTCCATTTGCGAAATCAGCGGCCACACATCCTCATACATCCAAAAGACGAGCGAAACCGTCACAAGATCAAAAGCAGCGTCAAGTTCGCCGCCGATCGGAAGATCCTGCATGATTTCTTCGATAAGTGCATAGTTGTCGATGCCCGCCTCTGCGGCATTCTCCCGCAGGAGATTCGCCATCTCATGCGACGGCTCGAGCACTGTGACGAATTTGATATGCTCCGCAAACGGGATGACAAAAGAACCGGGGCCTGCGCCAATATCCAGCATCGCGGAATCTGCATCCAAGACAGAGCGCAGTGCTCCATAGACCTTCCTGCCGTAATCGTACCCGTTGCTCTTACGCATCGCGGAGAAGTCCCGTGCACGCTTGTCCCAATAGTCCACCTGTGGATTTGCACGGATATGCCGTTCTCGTTCGATGAACTTCTCCTGCCACTGCGCATTCCAAAAGGAAAACAACGGATTCTCTCCCATGAATATAATACTCCTTTTCCCTATCGATGACGAACAACCGTAAAGCGTGCGAGCGCAACCTCCTCCTTCGGATGAATACGCGCCTTCTCTCGTGCAACGGCGAGCTGCTCCTCTGCCGTATCAATGCCCGCGAGATCGGGCAGCAGAAGCCCGCGCCGATTGTCCACAATGCTCTTGACGATGACGCCGTAACGCTTCGGATCAAGCTCTGCTGCTGAGGAGATCGGCTCTGGTTCACTCAGGACATCGACAGAGTAAACGAGGCGATTCAACTCGTCCTCCTCAATCGGCTCGAAACGCCCGTCATGCACCGCCGCCGAGACGGCATTGTAGAGGATCTCCTCGGCAAGAGTCTGCTGCGCAGGCACAAACGTCCCAATACAGCCGCGCAGCTTGCCGTATTTCTTGATAGAGACGAATGCCCCCGCGCGCTGTTCCAGAAGCTCTGACGGCAGTCCCTCAGGCAGCGGTACATAGCTATGTTCCCGTATATAGTGCTCGATGCTCGTCCGCGCAAGCCGCACATATGCGTCCTCTCGTGCGCGCAGCTCTGCCATCGCCGCATCCTCTGTCTGCACGAGCTGATCTGCATAATCTCGGCGCTCATCCCGCCCCGTCACCGTGAACGAGGCGACGGCATAACCCACGCCGAACGGCCCCTCATAGCTGTGCAGTCTGCTCGTAAGCACCGCGCGGTCAAGTGCGCCCGCGAGTACCCACAGCCCGTTCAGCCCGCAGTGTCCCGCCGCCTCGGCAAAACTGCCGGGAATCTGTAAGAGTGATAGGAAATCCCCCGTCTTCATAAATGCCGTACAGAGTTCATCAAACTCCGCCCCCTCGGGCGCAATGCCGTACGGTCCGTCCTCCTTCAGACGGTGTGAGAGATCGCCGCTCGCGATGCAGATCGTCCGCCGCCCGAGCCGCTCCGCTGCTGCCGCAATCGCCTGTCCGAGCATGGCGTGTGTATGCGCGGACAGTCCCGAAATGCCAATGCGGACAAATTTAGTTGGCGCGTCCCCCAGATATTCACTTAAGAAGAAGAGCGGTATCATCACCCCGTGATCGAGCGCCGCAGCTCTTTCCCCAAGCGTACCCGCGGGAATATCACGCGCACCTGCCGCCGCGGAGAGTGCGCGCACGAATTCCACATCGTATTCGATGCCGACCGTAATCTCGGGATGCCCGAATGCGGCAAAATTCCCCTCTGCCGCCTCGCCCGGCGAGATGTGGAAGAAATCATCGTATGCTGTCGCGTGCGGGCTGATGATGACGACGGTATCGGGGCGTAGCTCTGCCGCCGCACGCATCGTCTCATGATATGCGCGCACGGTCGCCTCGATCTCCTGCTCGCGTCCCGCACCGATGGCGGGAATGATAAGCGGTGGATGCGGTACACTGTATGCGGCAAGGATGGACATTACGATCACTCCCCATAGAAAAAAAGCCGACTGCAAAACAGTCGGTTGGTCTATATACACTAACGTCCAGATTAGTGCAGATTTTTTGTCCTGTCAAGGAAACAAACCAAACGCATAGAGGTGCTATGCGGAGGATTTGTTGACGCAGAGAGGGCAAAAAAGATGTGCTAAGATGGTGCGGATGAAGGGGGTCGAACCCATACGCCTTGCGGCACTGGATCCTAAGTCCAGCGCGTCTGCCAGTTCCGCCACATCCGCCTGTGAGAAAACTCAGCTAACGTATTCTATCACGACGGCGCGGGGCTGTCAATCCGTGCATGCGCCCACGAGAGCACCGTCTCCCGCATCCCCTTTACATCCAGAACGCCGTGCGCAAAGCCGTGCCGCACGAGCTCCGTCGGGAGGAATTCATCGTACTTGTCAAAAATCGGTACTTCATCGGGATAGAGCAGCTCCATCGGATCGAAGTCCCGTGCCGCCT
>CAUVFG010000125.1:0-4534 GCA_963551125.1 uncultured Selenomonas sp.
TCACATAGTGACCTGTTTTCGTGTGCCTTTATTTACTCGTGTTACTTTCAACCTTCACCTACCTGCGAAAAATCTTCCCGTCGTCCGCCCCGTCGCGAAATATGCCGCCGCGCCAAATGCCGGGAAAGCCGCTCTGCCCGCGTGTCAGTATATCAAACATACGATAGCCGTCCATCCGGCACGCAGGACACGGACTCTGCACGAATTTCACCAGCCCGAGCCGATAGGGACAACGCGCACACGGCGGCCGCACCGTGCGAAAGACGTTCTGCAAATTCTTCAAAATCCCCATGACGCACACCTCCAAATGACTTCTCTTCGATCTGTCCCTATCTTAGCAAATCTCCCGCCGTCCCAGGTCGCCGCACAGGCGACATTTTCGTTTGTAATAAGTATAGCAAAAGGCATGGACGAACTACGTCCATGCCCGAATCGCTTGTGTAAAGTTTATGCCGGCTGCATCTTTTTCAGCAAGTTTTCCGCTTTCTCCTGCCACATCGTAAGCGCTCGCATATTTTGTTCCAGTTCCTCGATCTTGATGCGCCCCTCTGCAATTGCCTTCTCAAGTTCCGGGATATGAGGTGCGTAATTCTCGTAGAGCTTCTCCCCCTTGATGCTCTCGCGCGTTTCCTTAATCGCATCTTCCACAGCGTTGTGAAGGTCCTCTTTGAGTTTCGCCAGCTGTGCATTCCTCTGTTGGATCGTGATGACATCATAAACCATCATCGCAACCGATAAAATCCCGTTCACAGCGGGCGCAAGCCGCGCCATCTTCACCACCTGCCACGGTTTGAACTTGATGACGAACCCGATCTTGCCGAGCAGATCGCGTCCGATGAAGATGCCTTTTCGCACCCCCTCAACCATCACGCCCTTCGGTATATACTTGAATCCCTTGACCCCTTTTTTGAGTCCGTCCGCAAAAAGATTCTCCTGTGTATGAGTCAAATTTTCAAGGGAGGTGTTCAGGAACTCCATTTCGCTCCGCATCACGGAAAAATGCTGTTCCATGATTTTCTCCAGCTGATTTGCGAAGTGATGTCCATACTCCTCGCCGATCTGTCCGATCTGCATTTTGACAAAGACCTCTGCGTTGTCGAGTGTCAGTCCGTGGATCTCTCCGACCAGTTTGTTGCGGTAATCGTCCAAATCCTCGTAACAGGCATTGCGCTCCCGTTCAATCGTCTTCTTTGCACGCTCGACCTCTTTCTTCTGCTGTGCGTTTGTCTCGTACAGCGCAGGAAGAATCGATGTTTCATAGTTCTCGACGAGGTCACCGACCGCCGTGATGTTCTCCCGCAGGAGGACACACGCGGTCTCGCGTGAAGCATCATCGAGCAGCCCGCCTTCTGTGTGTCCCGCAAGGAGTTCTTCGATTTCCGCCTTGAGTTCCCCTATATGCGAGCGTTGCATATATGTGTCCATGTGGTCCTTCCAGAACGCCATTCCTCGCCGCTCGGGGTCAGCAGCGATGCAGACGATGCGGGCTTTCTGTGACTCCTCCATCGTCAGTCCGATGTGCTCCTCCAGTTTCGTACGGACTGTGTTCTTCTTAATCTCTGCCTGTTTCGCATAGGCTTCATCATCGGTCACATCCGCGACATCATCCATTCGGTTGACGACAAAGATCATGCGGTCTGCCTTGCGTAGGTCGCGCATGACATGACGCAGAAGCTCCTTGTGGCTGTCCTTGATGGGATTCTTGCTCTCGACAACGTAGAGGAGCACGGGAGCTTCGTCGAAATAGCGACGTGTGATGTCGTCGAAATACTTTAGTCTGCCTGCAACATCCTTTTCCTTCGTCCCGAAGAGTCCCGGTGTATCTACCATGTAACATGGCATCTTCGCCTCATCCGGCTCGTAGATATGGATTTCATCCGTCGCCTCATCCACGGCGATTTGCATTCCATCGAGTGTATCGCCCGCAAGACCCGCGATGACGCTCGTCTTGCCGTCCGAGAACGCGCCAACGAGGGCGATGGAGAGTTTTTCTTTCGTAAGCAGCTTCTTGTCGATCTTGTCAAGATCCGCCTGACAGTCTACCCCCAGCGCGGGGAGTTCCTTAAGCATCTCCTGAACCGCCTCGTAGCGGAATTTTGCCGTCATATTCTCCATGATAATATCCTCCTGTCTGCATCTACAGTATATAACGAAGCGGCATCCGCTCCTTGACCACGAATTCTATTTCACACCAAAGAAATGACGCAGATCCTTGACCACGACACCGATCTCCTGCGTTGCGCGACTGTGCTGCTCCACCGTCTGTGAAAACTTGTCATACGTCTTGGTGCGCACCTTCCCCACAAGATCGAGCTCGTTCAGCTTCTCGATGAGTTTAGCAGTAAGCCTATCTTCCTGCTCGGCAAAGAGCTCCTTTGCCGCTGCTTTTGCCTTGGCTGTCCGTTCATCCTTTCCCATAAAGTATTTCGCTGCCGCAAAGGCTATGATGGCAGGAATCGTAATCCAAGCAGCAACGACTGTCGAAAACAGAGCCGCCAACGCCCCCCCGAGGGCAAGACCGTTCAGACCAAGATCTACTCCGTTCCACAGATTTTCCTTCAGACCCGTGCCCTTGTATTGGAACCCACGCCCCGAAAATGCCATTCCCGTAGCACTTCCGAATCCCATCTGCCCCACAGATTGGATTTTATCGTTCAGATGTTCATATTTTTCCTGCAGAACAGAACGTGCCGCATCTATCTTCTTCTGCGCTTCCTCGGCGATGAATTTCTGCATTTCCTCTGCATGAGCATTCATGAACTGTTTGACGTATTTCTCGCTGATGCTGCCGTCCCACTCCTTTTCGATTGCTTTGTACATTGCAGCCTGATACTTCGAGCGATATTTCGAAGCGATCTTCTTCGGGATCTCCACAATCGCCCATGCAAACATCTGCTGTGCACTGCACGCTTCTGCACGCGCACTGTCATACGCACGGCACTCACGCTCCATCTGCGCTTGAAGATCCGAGAGCACAGCGAGTGCGCCCACCGTCTCCTCGTCTCGCGTGGTAATCTCTCCGATGAGTCTTCTGAGTTTTCGCCGCTGCTGTTCGTAGCACGCCGTTGGGAAATCCCTCGCCCACTCCTGCAAGAGTTCGACGATCATTTCCAGACGGCTCGCGGCACGCATCCCCTGATAGGAGCCGTCAAATTCACACGCATAGATTTCCTGATCCAGAACCAACCGCTCTCGCTCGGCGGCAATCAAGGTTTTCCCACAGGTTTCATCATACGCCGCTCCTGCAAATGCAAGCTCCGCATTTACCGCATAAACACCCTGATAGTTCTCGCCCAGCACCTCTTTGAGTGCCGCTGCCGTCTGCACCGCCGCCTCACGCCGAACATCCCCCATCTTTCTTGCGAGCTCGTCCGCATACACCCCGTCAACCGCAGGGTCACGGTTTTTCTTCCCCTTGCAGTGGACGTTGCAGACCGCATAGACCCGCGCATCCTGCCGCAGATAGCATTTCAGCTTTTCCAGTGTCTCGCGCTCAGGCTTTTTACCGTTGCCCGCGATATAGAGAACGACATTTGCCTTGGACAGTTCGTCCCCGATGTCCTTTGAAAAATCCGGTTCTTTGCCCTCAAGCACGCCCTCGATCCCCGGGAGGTCGGTCAGACGCATTGTACAGGATCCGACGCGTACATCATAGTACGCAGGCTTCTTCGTCCAATCCTCTTTTCCGTTTCCGATGATTGCTCCCCACGCAATATGCGCAGTCCTTACGGCAGCACCATAGTACAAACGCAGCGCTTCGATCAGTGTCGATTTCCCCGCATTTGTCTCACCAAAGAATACAACACGGCAGACATTCCATTCATCTGCATCGGGAACGGCATATTCCGCTGTGCGAAAGTCCGCCTGCATCCGCATGATCTGCGTGCGAATGTCCTTCTTCTCTACGCTGCCCATACCCGGATCAGCAGCGCGATCCATCTCGATGGAAGCAGACATCAGTTTGTCCAAAATCTGTCGATATGTGTCTACGATAACTTCACGCGTTTTTTCCATCATTCACGCCAACCTTTCCTCACAGCACATCCATCCCGAGCGCATACAGGATCTCGTTCACGGTGTCGATGTCAAAGCCCTCCTCGATGCAGTACTGCATGGCAAGGTCGTATTCGTGCGCAGGCGAGATGCTGTAGCCCGCGCTCGCGAGGAGGTCTCTCGCGTCGTCGAGGTTCAGCCGCAGGACGAAGATGAATGCGTAGACGACGCGAATTTTCGGATGATAGTTCTTGTCGGTACGGATCTTGGAGAACAGTTTGCGGTCAATCCCCGCACGTTTGTACACCTCTACATCGGTCATGCCGCTCTCGTCGATGAGGCGCAGGAGTCGCTCGGAGAAGGTTTCTTTCGGCTTGTCGAGTTTGCTCCTCAGACGTGAGAGAATGCCGTCCAGACCAACACGCGGACGGGGAACTTGGACGCCGCATACGAGTGGCTCTTCATGTACACCGGGATCGCGCGCAATGCCGTGGCGTTCGCGCTCGCCCTCGAAGGGACGCGGCACGGGATGCGGCAGCTT
>CAUVFG010000126.1:0-4526 GCA_963551125.1 uncultured Selenomonas sp.
CGTCCTTCGGCACGCCGCCGTTCATCTTGAGCGCACGCACGGTGGCGACGATGACGACGGCATCGGGCACAAGGCCCGCAAGGCGGCACTTAATGTCAAAGAATTTCTCCGCGCCGAGATCCGCGCCAAAGCCCGCCTCGGTGACGACGTAGTCCGCGCATTTCAGTGCGTACTTCGTCCCCATGACGCTGCTGCAGCCATGCGCGATGTTCGCAAACGGACCGCCGTGGATGAGCGCGGGAGTGCCCTCGATGGTCTGCACGAGATTCGGCTTGATTGCGTCCTTGAAGAGGAGGGTCAGTGCGCCCGTTGCCCCGAGTTCGTCCGCATGAACGGGGCGACCGCCGCGTGTCCAGCCGATGAGGATGCGTCCAAGGCGGCGCTTCATATCGGAGAGCCCGTTCGCAAGACAGAGGATCGCCATCATCTCCGAGGCGACCGTGATGTCAAAGCCCGACTCGCGCGGGATGCCGTGCACGCGCCCGCCAAGCCCCGTGACGACGTGGCGCAGCGTGCGGTCGTTGATGTCGAGGACGCGCTTCCACACAATGCGGTTCACGTCGAGATCAAGCGCATTGCCCTGAAAAATATGATTGTCGATGAGTGCGGCGAGGAGGTTGTGCGCCGTCGTAATCGCGTGGAAGTCTCCCGTAAAGTGGAGGTTGATGTCCTCCATCGGCACGACCTGTGCATAGCCGCCGCCCGCCGCGCCGCCCTTCATGCCAAAGCACGGACCGAGCGACGGCTCACGCAGGGCGACGACGGTCTTCTTGCCCTGCTTGTGCAGTGCATCGGCAAGCCCGACGCTCGTCGTCGTCTTGCCCTCGCCCGCAGGGGTCGGGTTGATCGCCGTGACAAGGATCAGCTTTCCGTTCTGCCCTTTTGCATCTGCAAACGCAGCCGGCGTCAGCTTTGCCTTGTACCTGCCATACGGTTCTATGTGTTCCTCGGCGATGCCGAGGTTCTTTGCAATCTCCACAATCGGACGCAACTGTGCTGCGCGTGCGATCTCTACATCCGATTTCATCATCGTCACTCTCCTTCTGCCTCCGTCTGTGCCTTAGCTGCCTGTACGACGTTCTCCATCAGCATTGCAACCGTCAGCAGCCCCACGCCGCCGGGTACGGGCGTAATCGCGCCCGCGACCTTCTCGACCGCCTCGAAGTCCACGTCGCCGACGAGCTTCTTCGGTGCAATGCGGTTGATACCAACATCGATCACGGTCGCGCCCGGCTTCACCATGTCCGCCGTGACGAAATGCGGCTGCCCGACCGCCGCGACGAGGATGTCTGCCTCACGCGTGATCGCGGAGAGGTTTTCCGTCCGCGAGTGACAGAGCGTGACGGTCGCGTGCCGCTCGAGGAGCAGCATTGCCATCGGCTTTCCGACGATATTGCTGCGCCCGATAATGACCGCGTGTGCGCCCTCCATCCGTATTCCCGCATATTCGAGCATACGGATGCAGCCCGCCGGCGTACAGGGGCGCAGCCCCGGCGTGCCGAGAAAGAGGTGTCCGACACTCACGGGATGAAAGCCATCCACATCCTTGCGCGGATCGATGCGGCTCAGCACCTCCTCCGAACTCTCCGAAAGAGGTTTTGGCAGCGGCAGCTGCACGAGAATGCCGTGCACTTCCTCATCTGCGTTGAGCTCGTCGATACAGGCGAGCAGCTCCTCCCGTGTGGTCTCAGCGGGCAGTGATATGTGACGCGAGCGTATCCCCAGCTCCGCGCAAGCTTTCTCCTTGTTGCGGACATAGACCTCCGAGGCGGGATCATTGCCCACGATGATAACGGCAAGGCACGGATGGACGCCGCGCTCACGCAGAGCGATTGCGCCATGCTCGGCACTCGCCTTGATGCGCGCGGCAAACTCCTTGCCATACAGTATGCGTGCCATGATGCTCTCCTTTATACCAAATAGCTGATCCATGTGAAGACAAAAATTGCAATGGAAACAATTCCGTTCCTCATAAAATACATCTGCGTGACGCGCGAGAAATCCGTTGGGCTGGCGATGCGGTGCTGATAGACGAGCGTTCCCGCTGCGATGGCGACACCGATGAAGTACGGCCATGCAAGGTGCATCATCATGCCGAGCGCAATAAAGAGGAGAATCGAGAAGACGTGCATCGCACGCGCGATCTGGAACGCCCCATGTGCGCCGAAGGTGACCGCGAGGGAGTGGAGTCCCTGACTGCGGTCGAACGCTTCGTCCTGCGCTCCGTACATCGCGTCGAACGCCGCAATCCAGAGTGCAACCGCGATGAAGAGGACGAGCATCGGCAGCTCGATCTTGCCGCTGATTGCCACCCAGCCGCCCGCAGGCGCCATGCCAATGGCGATGCCGAGGAAGAGATGCACCCACCCCGTCACACGCTTCATATACGGATAGATGAGGAAGGGCACGGCGGCAAACGGCAGGAGACGGATGCAGACAGGGTTCAGCTGCAAAACCGCACATACAAGCACAAGGAGGCACACGCCTATAAAGACGAGCGCCTCCTTCTTTGTCACGCGCCCCTGCACCATCGCGCGGTACGCGAGACGGGGCTGCTGTTTGTCATATTTCAGATCGGCAAGGTTGTCGAGGGCGAGTGCCGCCGAGCGCGCCGCCGTGATGGCGAGCACGATCCAGCCAAGGTCGCCGAGCGGGGGATTCCCCCCTGCCGCCAGAAGCGCACCCATAAGCGCGAACGGCAGAGAGAACACCGTATGATGAAAGGCGGTATTGTTCATGTGCGCCCGCAGACGCTCCATCCACCAGCTCAATCCAGACCGAACTCCTTCCACCGCGCATCAACGCGCTTTACAATCTCCTCGGACATCGCGATCTCATCGGGCCACTCGCGTGCGTGCCCTTCCCCCGGCCATGTCTTCGTCGCGTCGATGCCGAGCTTCGAGCCCCACTTTGCCATCGGCGAGGAGTGATCGAGCACGTCCAGAGGTCCCTGCACGATCTCAAGATCGTATTTCGCGTCGATGTTGTTAAAGACGCGCCACCAGACTTCCTTCATGTCCTGCACGTTGACGTGCGCATCCACAACGATGATCATCTTGACGTTCATCATCTGCCCCATGCCCCAGAGTGCGTGCATGACCTTGCGCGCGTGCATCGGGAACTGCTTCTTGATGGAGACGACGATGCAGTCGTGGAACACGCCCTCGAGCGGCATATTGACATCAACCACCTCGGGCAGCATCTGCTTCAGGAGCGGCAGGAAGATGCGCTCTGTCGCCTTGGCGAGGAAGCAGTCCTCCATCGGCGGCTTGCCGACGACCGTCGCGGAGTAGATCGGGTTCTTGCGATGCGTAATCGCCGTGATGTGAAAGACAGGATAGTCGTCCGCGAGCGAGTAGTAGCCCGTGTGGTCGCCAAAGGGACCCTCGCGGCGCATCTCGTTCGTGTCGACATATCCCTCAAGGATGATCTCCGCCGTCGCGGGCACTTCGAGATCGACGGTGATGCACTTCACCATCTCGACAGATTTGTGGCGCAGGAAGCCTGCAAAGACCATCTCGTCGATGTCACGCGGGAGCGGTGCCGTCGCCGCATAGGTCACGACGGGATCGGTGCCGATCGTGACCGCCGCCTCGATGCGCTCACCGCCGCGTGCCTTCATGTCGCGGAAGTTCTCCGCGCCGTTCTTGTGGATGTGCCAGTGCATGCCCGTCGTGCGGCTGTCGTACTTTTGCAGGCGATACATACCGACGTTGCGTTTGCCCGTCGCGGGGTTCTTCGTAAAGACGAGCGGCAGGGTCACGAACGGGCCGCCGTCATCCGGCCAGCATTTCAGAATGGGGATCTCGTCGAGGCTCGGATGCTCCGTCTCGATGACCTCCTGACAGGGCGCGTTCTTCACGTATTTCGGGAAGTTGATCGCCTTGCGCGCCATTGGGATCAGCGTCATGAGGTTCATCTTGTTCTGAAGCGAGATGTGCGGAATCTTGAGGATCTCCGTGAGCTCGTCCGCCACATCGTCGAGCTTCTCCACGCCGAATGCGAGTGCCATGCGCTCGTAGCTGCCGAATGCGTTCATGAGAACGGGCATCTTCGAGCCCTTGACGTTCTCAAAGAGCAGGGCGACGTTCTCCGCCCCCTCGCGCTTTGAGATGCGATCCGTAATCTCGGTGATCTCGAGCTCGGGGTCGACCTCCGCCGTGATGCGTTTCAGAAGTCCGCGCTCCTCAAGCGCGGCGATGTATTCGCGCAGATCCTTATATGCCAAGATGTTCCCTCCTAGTTGAAACGAGTACGCAATGCCGCGGTAATACCCCAAAGCGAACCCTAGTGGAGCAAGCGGGGAAAGCGGGCGTTTCGCCCCCTGCGGATTTCTTTCGTTCAAGCGTAGCGCGTTTAAGAAGTCCGCAGGTATTTAGGCGAATAAGCACGCGACCGCTTGCGCAACTAAGCGTTCGCGCAGGGTATTACGAAGCAGAATTACTTTCTCAGTATAAATCTCACGATGAGATAGCCCACGCCGTAGAGTGCAATCATGGGCAGGGCGATCATCGACTGCGTGAACA
>CAUVFG010000127.1:0-4481 GCA_963551125.1 uncultured Selenomonas sp.
ACGCGCATACGAAGATGAGTGCGCTCGATGCCGTCGTCCCGCCGAAGGTGCTCGTCGAGACAGCGGCACGCTGGGGCTGGCCGGCGGTGGCGATCACCGACCACGGCGTCGTGCAGGCATTCCCGGAGGCAATGAACACCGCGCGCGCCCTCAAGAAGAAGGGCACGGACATCAAGATCATCTACGGTATGGAGGGCTACCTCCTTGATAAGCCCGAGGATCAGCGCGCGCACCACATCATCTTCCTCGCGCAGAACAAGACGGGACTCTATAACCTCTACAAGCTCGTCTCGCTCTCGCACATCCGCTATTTTCGCGGCACGAAGAAGCGCGGGCGTCCGTGCGTGCCGCGCGCCATCCTGCAGCAGTACCGCGAGGGAATCATCGTCGGCTCTGCGTGCGAGGCGGGCGAACTGATCCGCAGCATTGTCGCGGGGCGTCCCGACGAGGAACTCGAGGAGATAGCGAAATTCTACGACTTCCTCGAGATTCAGCCCATCCACAACAACGACTTCCTCAAGATCGACGACCGCTTCCCCATCCACACGGACGAGGATCTCAGGGACATCAACCGCAAGGTGGACGCGCTCGCGAAGAAGCTTGACAAGATGCTGATTGCGACCTGCGACGTGCACTTCCTCAACCCCGAGGACGCCGTCTATCGCGCCATGCTGCAAAAGGCGAACGGCTACCGCGACGCGGATCGTCAGCCGCCGCTCTACCTGCGCACAACGGACGAGATGCTCGCCGAGTTCGACTACCTCGGCACGGAGCGCGCCTACGAGTGCGTTGTCACGAACCCGCGCAAGATCGCGGAGAGTGTCGAGCATTTCCTCCCCATCCCCGATGAGCTCTATGCACCGATGGTGCCGGGCGCGGATCGTGAGATCCAGGAGATGTCGTACGCATGCGCACGCAAACTCTACGGCGAGAATCTGCCGCAGATTGTAACGGATCGTCTCGAGCTCGAGCTGAAACCGATCCTCCGGCACGGATTCTCGGCGCTCTACATCATTGCGCAGCGCCTCGTCAAGAAGTCGAACAACGACGGCTATCTCGTCGGCTCGCGTGGTTCAGTTGGATCTTCGTTTGTCGCCACCATGATCGGCGTCACCGAGGTCAACCCGCTGCCGCCGCACTACCGCTGCCGCCACTGTCAGTACAACAAATTCATCGAGGACGGCTCCGTCGGGAGCGGCTTTGACCTGCCGTCCAAGGACTGTCCCGTCTGCGGCACGCCGCTCACGAAGGACGGGCACAACATCCCGTTTGCAGTCTTTCTCGGCTTCGACGGGGACAAGGTACCCGACATCGACCTCAACTTCTCGGGCGACTATCAGCCCGTCGCGCACAAGTACACAGAGGTCCTCTTCGGCAAGATGAACGTCTTTCGCGCGGGCACGATCTCGGGCTTGCAGGACAAGAACGCGTACGGCTACGCCATGCACTACTATGAGGATCAGGGCGAGACGAAGGGGCGTCCGTACATCGAGCATATGATGCGCGGCTGCATGGGGGTCAAGGCGACCACGGGGCAGCACGCGGGGGGCATCATGGTCGTGCCGCGTGACATGGACGTACACTACTTCACGCCCATCCAGCGTCCCGCGAACAACATGGAGTCCGACACACTCACCACCCATTTCGACTATCATTCCATCAGCGAGCGTCTCGTCAAGCTCGACATCCTCGGGCACGATGACCCGACCGTCATCAAGATGCTCGAGGAGCTGACCCACCGCGACCCTGAGACCATCCCCTTCGACGATCCCGCGACCATGTCCATCTTCACCTCGACCGAGGCACTCGGCATCACCCCCGAGGAGCTCGGCGCGAACATGGGCACGTACGGCATTCCGGAGTTCCGCACCTCGTTCACGCAGAAGATGATCGACGACTCGCACCCCGACTGCTTCGCCGACCTCGTGCGCATCTCCGGTTTCTCGCACGGCACGAACGTCTGGCTCGGCAACGCGCAGGATCTCATCAAGGCGGGGACGAGTACGCTGAAGGATGCCATCTCCGCGCGCGACGACATCATGAACTACCTTATGCTAAGCGGCATCGAGCCGCTCCTCTCGTTCAAGACCATGGAGAACGTGCGCAAGGGGAGGGGCATCGCGAAGGATGTTGAGGAGACGCTGCGTGCGGGCGGCATCCCCGAGTGGTACATCGAGTCCTGCCAGAAGATCAAATACCTTTTCCCGCGCGCCCACGCGACCGCATACGTCATGATGGGCTACCGCATTGCCTTCTGCAAGGTGCACTATCCGCTCGCCTACTACGCCGCCTACTTCTCCATTCGTGCGGACGAGTTCGACGCGAACATCATCGCGAAGGGAAAGGAAGCCGTCAAGGCGGCGATCGACGCACTGAACGCCGAGGCGCGCGAGCATCGCGGCAAGCTCGACAACAAAAAGCAGGACATCCTGATCGTGCTGCAGCTCGCATGGGAAATGTATCTGCGCGGCTTCTCCTGCGATCCCGTCGACCTCTACGCATCCGACGCGGAGAAATTCATCCTGCGCGAGAACTCCCTCCTTCCGCCCTTCACCGCACTCCCCGGCATGGGGCAGAAGGCGGCACAGGCAATCGTCGAGGCGCGGCAGTACGGACAGTTCATCTCCGTCGAGGATCTCGCCACGCGCGCCCATATTCCGACACCCGCCGTCGAACTCCTGCGTGAGCACGGCTGCTTGGACGGGATGATGGAGAGCAACCAGGTGGAACTCTTTGCGTAGAACCAAAATAAACAGAGTAGTATACGAAAACCTTGTGATTTCATATACTACTCTGTTTTTGCATGGAAAGACATCTTTTACGATGCTTTTTGTATATTTGTTTTGCGTTCATATTGCGCAGCCGCAGCAAAGTCCGTAGCTGTCAGAGGTATTGTCACACCCTTTTCCCAGAGTTCCCCCTCCGAGCAGTCGAGTTCGTCCGTCCAAGCGATGCCATAGCCACCGGGTTCAATCGTGACCGACTGAAAAAGCGCAGGATCGCGCAGTGTCTCAAACTCGGGACATTCGTCCATAAGTGCCGCCACGTCGAATATTTTGCTCACATCATTTTCAAAGAAAACGAGAAGACGCAAATTATCAAGTGGTATGACCTTTGTGACTTTGATCGACAGCATGAACATCATCTCCTTTCCATTACAGGATAGGTCTTCATTTCAGGGGAGGAAGTTTTTTCAGCTGCTTTGTATCCCACATTTGTTGAAGCTCCTCGGCAAACGGCTTACCCCATTCCTGAACCAATTTGACAGCCCGCGCAGGGAGATCCCCCTCGATCATCTGCATATCCTTGATCGAAAAGAGCCCGTTGTGTTCGCCATAAATTGCGTGAATGTGGGGTGGGTTGTGTTCGTTCCGAAAGAAAATCTTAATGACAATACCATAAAATCTTGTGATTTCGGGCATTTTCTTCACCTCCGTTACATATATTTTATCAGACCGAATAAGGTATGACAATCAAAGATTATTTATCTGCGTGTTTTTCTTGCACTCCCCTGTAAAAATTCGTAAAATAGAGAAAAGAGGTGAGCGTATGAGTGGGTATCGGATCAAGCCGTGGGAAGAGCTGACGATTCGGGATGACTATATGTTCAAGCTCATCATGAGCCGCAAGCGTATCTGCAAGCAGATGCTCGAGCGGATTCTTCACATTGAGATTAAGAGCTTGTCGTATGTGGAGACGGAAAAATCAATTATTCCTACCTACCAAAACAAAGGTGTCCGTTTGGATGTCTATGTGAAGGACGACAAGGAGACCGTCTATAACATTGAGATGCAGATGCGACAACTTGAAAGAGGCGGGCTGAGTAAGAGGACGCGCTATTATCAGTCGATGTTGGACACCGATTTGCTTGCTGCGGGTGCAGCGTATGGTGCGCTGAATCGAACCTTTATTATCTTTATCTGCCCGTTTGACCCATTCGGTGCAGGACGGCACATCTACACATTTCGCAGCGTATGCATAGAGGATACAGACATTGAGCTGGATGATGGTGCAACACGTATTTTCCTGAATACGAAGGGGACGATTGATGATGTAGACGAATCGGTCCGCGCGTTCTTGGACTACGTCAACGGCGTTGTCAGCGAGGACAGCCTCGTGCAGGAAATAGACGAAGAAATCCATCGGATCAAGATTGAAGAACGAGGGAAGGTGGGCTATATGTTTTTAGCAGACAAGATTGCGGAGGAGAGATTGTACGCTGCGCAGGAGGGGCGTACAGAAGGTCGTATCGAGGCACAGATGGAAAGTATCCGTCGGCTCATCTCAAAGCTCAAGATTTCCGCAGAACAAGCGATGGACTTGCTTGAGATTCCGCAGGCAGAGCGACAGCTCTACAAGAGTGCTTTGTGAAACCAAAGAGGTGAGCGAATCCATTCGTGCGTTTTTGCAGTACGTCGACGGCGTGATGTCGACAGATCGCTTCGTGCAGGAGATCGACGAGGAGATTCAGAAGGTCAAGC
>CAUVFG010000128.1:0-4454 GCA_963551125.1 uncultured Selenomonas sp.
CCGGGACAGACGTCCGATGACGGATTCGTCGGGCGTCTTTTTGGCGCGTCATTGATGGGGCGTGCCCTGCCGCAGTATGATGACCCCGCACAGGTCTCCTACGGCCTTTTGGATGCGCGCGATGCGGCCTATGGCGTCTATCAGGCGGCGGTACGCAATTTTGAGGGGGCATATCTGCACGTTGCCGCACCGCATGGGACGACGATGGAGGAGTTCTATCGGATCTGCGGGGCGTTTTTTCCGTCCATGCGTATGGGGGCAAAGCCGCGCGCGCCGCAGGGGCACGCAGTCCTGCACAGCGCAATCATCGAGCGTGATCTGGGCTGGCGTTCGCGGCGGCCACTCGCGGAAGGTCTCAAGGAGACGTATGAGGCGATGCAGGTGGCGCGGGATGCCTATGTGACCAATATTCGCGCTCTGTCACGGAAGGCACGGCTGGAACGCATCCGTCAGCAGGTTGGTCCCTATGTGGAGAATCTGGCGGGGGCACTTGTGACGGCGGGGATCATCTATTTGCAGGATGGTGCACCGGTGAACAGTATGACGGCGTTCGACTTTGCCTTCATCTACATCGGCACGATGGGGCTTCTCTACGGGAAACAGCAGGCGCTCATTGCGGCTCTGTTCTCCCTTGTCCTGCTCATCCGCAGCCTTCTCGCGCAGGGCGGCGACCTCGTTGCGATGCTCTATAATCCGCGTGAGTTCCTGCACTTTGTATCGTATTTTTTCGCCGCTGTACTGACGGGCTACTTCGCCGATCGCGCGAACTATCGGAATCTCGCCGACAGCCGTGTCAAACGTCGTCTCCAATACCGTTATTCCTTTCTTGAGAACATCTTCAAGGAAAATCTTGCGGTGAAGGATCGTCTCTATCGTCAGATTGTGAACTCGGACGACAGCATCGGGCGTCTCTACCGCATCGTCTCGCGTCTGGACTCGGTCGAGACGGAGAATCTCTACACGCAGACGGCATCGGTGACGGCCGACATCCTGAGTGTGAAGGACGTTGTGGTCTACGTCGTAGGCGAGGGAGGCTGGTACCTGCGCCAGAAGGTGCGTCTGGGCAGTCAGACACATGAGCTGCCGCGCTCGGTACGTGTTGAGGACAATCCCTATCTCGTGCAGATGCTCCAAGAGAAAAAAATATTTGTCAATCGGGATCTCATCAAGGGGCTGCCCGACCTTGCCGCGCCGATCTCCTATGAGGGGCGCGTCATTGCCGTGCTCCAAATCTATAATTTGGACTTTGAACAGTGGAGTCTCTATCAGCAGAATCTCCTATCGATCACAGCGCGACTCGTCTCAAGCTCACTCGGACGTGCCTATGCGTGGGAGAAGGAGACGGCGGATCAGAAATATCTCGATGAGACCCGCATCCTGCGCATGGAGGAGTTCCAAAAGGTCATCGAGGAGTTCCGCGAGCGCCGCCGTATGCAGCCGGACTATCCGGTCACGCTTCTCGCGCTCAAGATCGACGGGCGCAGCTACAGGGAGCTGGATCATCAGATTGCGAACAGTGTTCGTGGGGAGGATTTCATCGGCGCGACAGAGACGGGGGTCTCCGTCCTCCTGCCCGATGTTGCGGGCAAGACGCTCGACATGGTGCGCGAACGTCTGGCGAAGGTGGGCGTTGAGACCGGGGAGAGTCAGGCACTATGATGGGGAGTATCTTTGCAGACGTCGTGTATATTTTTGCGCTGAACGCTGTGTTCGCGCTCCTCTACGCTGCGGTCGAGGCGCGGCGGCGCGGCCGAATTTCAGCGGTGGCGAAGGGCTGCTTTTCCCTGGCGATGCCGGTCATGGGGCTTCTCATCCTCATCCTGTACGAGCTCTTTGGGCAGATGCTCGGGCTCATGAAGCGAACGAGGCCGAAGGAGGAGGACGAGGATCTCAGTATGTCCTTCGGCGAGCACGCCTACAGCGGAGACATCATACCTCTGCGCGACGTGTTCCTCGTCGATGATCCGAAGCTCAAGCGCAAGTTCTTTACCGATGCGATCAAGCAGGATGTTGTGGAGCGACAGGCGATCCTGAACGAAGCGGTGCATGACAGCGATCGTGAGATTGCCTACTATGCTGTGTCGATGATGACGGCACACATGGAGCAGCTAAGCGAGGAGATCTACGCGCTTGAGGAGGCAATCAAGCGCGGGGCAGACGATGATGATCTCCTCAACGAATATGTGGACAAGGTGCGCGAGTTCCTGCTGCGTCAATACGGTGACTCTGTGACGCGGGAGCAGCAGCGTACGCGCTACATGGAGATGCTGCGCATCCTAGCGGAGCGTCATCCCGATCACCCCGCCTATCAGGCGGAGGAGATTCGTGGGCTGATTCGCCATGGGCAGCTCGATGCGGCGGAGACGGCGTGTGCTGCGTTCCGTGCACAGCACCCTACGCAGGAGCTGCCGCTCCTCCTGATGATGAACCTCTTTCAGGCAGCGCATGATACGGAGCGTCTGCAGGAAACTGTTCAGGCATTGAAAAAACTTCCGATCCGCCTCAGCAATGAGGCGATGCAGGCAATTCGTTACTGGGATGGAGGTGCACTGCATGAATAAACGCAGTCTGTGTATTCTGCTCGGCATTGCGTTCCTGCTGGGGCTGTTCTTCCAGTACAGCCGTCTCGACGGCTTCCTCCATCTGGGGACGGTGGGCAATCGGCCGCTCACGGAGCGTCTGCTCAGCCCTGCCCCGAAGGAGGAGGATCTGCCGCGTGAGAAGTTCCTCATCATCTACGATCCGACGGATGTGCTGAG
This sequence comes from uncultured Selenomonas sp., assembly GCA_963551125.1. Taxonomy (GTDB): domain Bacteria; phylum Bacillota; class Negativicutes; order Selenomonadales; family Selenomonadaceae; genus Centipeda. The sequence continues at coordinate 2,760 of CAUVFG010000128.1, forward strand.
TATGTATGCGCGGCACAACATGGAGAAGATCCTGACGGAGAAGCGCAAGGCATTCGAGAGTCGTCCGCTCGACGACCCGCAGCCTCTCCTCAGCTCCTATCAGGGCATCGCACTTGCGACGGGGCATCTGAGCAGCATATCCGTGCTGCCGCAGATCATGGACTATGCACGCGCAGGCGGCACGGTGCTCGCCCTGCAAAAGATCGAGTCGGGTGAGGAGCGTCCCATCGACGCATCGACGCTTGCGGACTTTGGCATCGCACAGTTGGGCGCGGTCGCGGATGTGTATGGCATCCACATTCATACGAATTTCCTCGTCGGCGGCAAGGATTTCCGCTTTGGCGAGGGGTTGGCGTTCACAACGCAGGCAAATGCGGTCACGCTGACTACGGATGCGACGGCTCACATCACGAGTGTCGATGGGACACCGCTTCTCTGGGAGAAGCCGCTCGGCGACGGGCACATCTATGCATACAACGGCGTGGAGCGCGACGACAAGACGAACCTCGGCATCTATACCGCACTGATGGCGCACTGTGGGACAAACACGATCTATCCCGTGGTCGGCGTAAAGCTCTTTGTTCTGGACGACTTCCCTGCGCCTGTCCCCGAGGGTGATTTTGATCGCATCTACAATGAGCTTGGCGTGGATACGGAGACGTTCTACCGCAAGATCTGGTGGCCGTTCATCCGCCGTCTTGCCGAGGAGGAGAATATCCGCTATACGGGTGCAATCATCGAGACGTACGGAAATCAGGTCAAAGGGCCGTTCCGTCCGCTCGGCGGCAGGGCTGCGCGCGACGGGCTCATCATCTATGGGCGTGAGCTGCTGGACATGGGCGGCGAGCTCGGACTGCACGGCTACAACCATCAGCCGCTCGCGCCGGAGGGCTACGGTCAGCCGCGCCTGAACTATGTCCCGTGGGAAAGTCAGGCGGACATGGAGGAGGCACTGCGCGAGCTGCGCAGCTATATCAAGTCCGTCTACCCGGACTACGAGTTCCGCTTCTATGTGCCGCCGTCGAACATCATGAGCCCCGAGGGCAAAGAGGCGATCCGCAAGGTTTTCCCCGAGGTCATCGCCTTCGGCTCACTCTTTGATGGTCCTGCAAATGAACGTGCCTACTACCAGAATTTCGAGCGCAAGGACGGCGTGTTCGAGCTTCCGCGCATCAGCTCGGGACACGAGGACGACGGGCTCATGCTCTGGCAGGAGATCAGTGCACTCAACTACATCGGCGTGTTCTCCCATTTCATCCATCCCGACGAGCTGTTCTATGAGACGGCGGCCAATACGACGTGGTATGAAATGGAGACCGGGCTGAAGTCCTTCATGCACAAGATCAGCACGCGTTTTCCGTGGCTGACGGCGGAGACGATCTCAGACAGCCTGCCGTTTTTCTCGGACTACTTTGACATGGATTACCGCGTGCAGCGGATGACGGACGGCATGGAGCTCTATACATGGGGCTGTGCGGGCGAGCTGCGCTTCCTCCTGCACACGGCGCATACGATCGAGCGTACGGAGGGCTGCACGGCGGAGCCGGCGGATGAGGGGGTCTACCTCATTCGCACCCATGCCCCTATGGCGCGTATCTACTGGAAGGAGGTGCCCTGATGCGGATCTGTATTCTCGCGGAGGGGTGCTATCCCTACGTGGTGGGCGGGGTGTCCTCGTGGGTTCAGATGCTCATG
>CAUVFG010000129.1:0-4407 GCA_963551125.1 uncultured Selenomonas sp.
GTAGATTTCACAGCGCGGCGCGACGCGAGCGGGGCTCTCTTGCAGGATCTTCCGGATCCGTCCGCGTGCATAGGTCTTTTTGACCTCCTCGATCACAGCTAAGACACGCTCGCCTTGCAGTGCATTCGGAACAAAAACGGTGAAGTTTTCATATCGTCCGACGCCCTCTCCGATCGTTCCCAGCCGCTCGATTTGGATTTCATAGACCTGGCCCCTGCGGACGGGAATCATCTCTGCAGGGCGCTTCGTCTTCTCTTTTGCTTTCATCGCTCTGCAAATGTCACCTTTTCAAATAAATCCATTGGATGTTTCAGGAGGATGTCTGCGCCGTGCTCGGTCAGTTCCTCAGCCGGACGAAAGCCCCAGAGAACGCCGACCGCAAACGCTCCTGCATTGCGTGCCGTATCCATATCCACGCTCGTGTCGCCGAAATACAGCGTCTTATCCCCTGTAACGCCCATATGCTTCATGATATGAAGCACCTTGCTCGGATTGGGTTTGCGCGGCAGACCGTCCTGATCTCCAATGATTTCGCAGAACATATCGTGCGGAAACAGTGCCTCCATGATCGCCTCTGCCGCAGATTGATGCTTATTGGTGCAGACCGCCATCGGGATGCTGCGCCGACGCAGCTCCTCCAGCATCTCCATGATTCCCTCATACGGTTTCGTCTGATCGAGCAGCTGCGCGGCATAGCGTTCCTTATACTCCGCCATAAAGTCACGCACGAATGCTGCATCCGATGCACGGTCTTTGGGCAGAATCCGCTCGATAAGCTTGCGCGATCCATTGCCGACAAAGTAACGGTATGCCTCCACATCATGTATGGGAAATCCATGGCTGCGGAGAACAGCGTTCGCACTGTCTGCAAGATCATTCAGTGAGTTGACCAATGTGCCATCCAGATCGAATATAGCGGCTTCATAGTGCATGGAAATCCCCCCATTATGAAATCACTGATTCCTGAGAAAAAACAGCCTTTCCCTTTCGGAAAAGGCTGTTTGTCTCAGCCGAGTTTTTTTGCCAAGAGTTCGTTGACCATCTGTGGGTTCGCCTTGCCCTTGGACTGTTTCATGACCTGTCCGACAAGTGCGCCGATTGCCTTCTTATTGCCGCCCTTGTAGTCCTCGACCGCCTTTGCGTTTGCAGCGATGACCTGATCGACAATATCCTCGATTTCCTTTGTATCTGTGATCTGGACAAGCCCCTTGTCCTTCACGATTTTTTCTGGCGCATCGGGCGATGTCCACATCTCCTTGAACACGGTCTTGCCAATTTTCGACGAGATTGTGCCCTTCGATATGAGCAGGATCATCTCGCCGAGGCGCTTTGCATCGACAGGAGATTCCTCGATGGTCTTGCCCTCTGCGTTGAGGTTTTTCGCGAGGTCACCCATCAGCCAGTTTGCCGCGAGCTTTGCGTCCGCGCCTGTCTCCGTGATGGCATCGTAGTACTCTGCCATCGCGCGCGAACTCGTAATGATCCCGGCGTCATATGCCGACAGCCCCGCCTCGTCCATCAGACGGGCACGGCGTGCATCGGGAAGCTCGGGCAGTTCCCTGCGGATTGACTCGATCTCCTCATCGCTCGTCACAATTGGCGGCAGGTCGGGCTCCGGCATATAGCGGTAGTCGTGCGCCTCCTCCTTGCTGCGCATGGAGAGGGTGATGCCGCGCTCGGGATCCCATGTGCGGGTCTCCTGTATGATATGACCGCCGTCCTCGAGCACCTCGGTCTGGCGCTCGATCTCGTAGTTGATAGCATCCTCGAGTGCCTTGAAAGAGTTGATGTTCTTCATCTCCGTGCGCGTGCCGAGCACATCCGAGCCGACGGGACGCAGGGAGACGTTGATGTCCGCGCGGAGATTTCCCTCCTCCATGCGGCAGTTGGAGACGTCGATGTACTCCATGATCGTCTTGATCTTCTCCATGTAGGCGCGCGCCTCTTCCGCCGAGGACATATCCGGCTCGGAGACAATCTCGAGCAGGGGGACGCCCGTGCGGTTGTAATCCACGTTGGACGAGGCAGAATCCTTGATCGTTGTGCCGGAGTGCACGAGTTTGCCCGCATCCTCCTCCATGTGGATGCGCGTCAAGCGAATGCGCTTCTTCCCCGCCTCCGTGTCGATGTCCACCCAGCCGTGCTCGGCAATCGGCAGATCAAACTGCGAGGTCTGGAAGTTCTTCGGCAGATCGGGATAGTAGTAGTTCTTGCGGTCAAATTTACTATATCCGTTGATCGTGCAGTTTGTTGCAAGCCCTGCCTTGATGGCGTAGTTCACGACCTGACGGTTGACGACGGGCAGAACGCCGGGCAGTCCGAGGCAGACGGGACAGACATGCGTATTCTGATCTGCACCGAATCCCGTGGCGCAGCCGCAGAAGATCTTGGTCTTTGTCTTGAGCTCGCAGTGAATCTCAAGGCCGATGACGGTTTCGTATTTCATGCCCTTCCTCCAATCGGCGCCATTTTCGTATGAAAGTCATGTCCCTGCTCATAGGCATATGCCGCGCGCAGGATCGTCTCCTCGGCGAGCGGGCACCCGATGATCTGCAGTCCGATGGGAAGTCCGGCAGCGGTGAAGCCGCATGGTACGGAGATGCCCGGCAGCCCCGCGAGGTTGACCGGAACGGTCGAAATATCCTGCAGGTACATTTGGAGCGGATTCGACATCTCGCCGATTTTGTAGGCGGGCGTCGGTGCGGTCGGCGTCATGATGACGTCGACCTCCTCAAAGGCGCGCGTGAAGTCCTGCTGAATGAGCGTCCGCACCTTGAGTGCCTTGAGGTAATAGGCATCGTAGTAGCCTGCGGAAAGCGCATAGTTGCCGATGAGGATGCGGCGCTTGACCTCTGCGCCGAATTTCTCCGTGCGCGTGCGTGTCATCATATCGACGAGATCCTCGCCGTCTACACGTGCGCCGTAGCTGACACCGTCGTAGCGTTCGAGGTTCGTTGCAGCCTCGGCGGGCGCAATCAGATAGTAGGTCGATACGGCGTAATCCGTATGCGGCAGGGAGATCTCTCTAACCTCCGCGCCCATCGCCTCGAAATCAGAGATTGCCTTGCGGACGGACGCCTCTACCTCGCCATCCATGCCTGCAACGAAATACTCCTTGGGCAGACCGATTTTCAAGCCCTTGACATCCGTACGGAGTGCCGCCGTATAGTCGGGAACCTCTGCCTTGCTTGCAGTCGAATCCATCACATCATGCCCTGCAATCACGTTCATGATATGTGCAGCGTCCGTGACATCGCGCGTGAGAGGACCGATCTGATCGAGCGAGGAGGCATATGCCATGAGCCCATAGCGGGAGACACGCCCATAGGTCGGCTTGAAGCCGACAATGCCGCAGAACGATGCCGGCTGACGGATCGAGCCGCCCGTATCGCTGCCGAGTGCCCAGATTGCCGTGCCCGCCGCGACCGCCGCCGCACTGCCGCCCGAGGAGCCGCCGGGAACGCGCGACGTATCCCACGGATTGTGCGTCGGCTGGAATGCCGAGTTCTCCGTTGAGCCGCCCATTGCAAACTCATCGAGATTCACCTTGCCGAGAATGACGACATCCTCATCATGTAGCTTTGTCATGACCGTTGCGTCATAGGGCGGGACGAAGTTCTCCAATATCTTCGAACCTGCCGTCGTCCGTACAGACTTCGTGCAGATATTGTCCTTGATTGCGCCCGGAATTCCTGCAAGAAAGGAGATATTCTCCCCCGCCGCGATCTTGGCGTCGACGCGATCCGCCTCGGCAAGTGCCGCCTCACGCGTTTCGAGCAGATACGCGCCGACCTCGCCCTCAACGGCATCCATGCGTGCACATACATCCTCGGTCAGTTCACGCGCAGAGATCTCCTTGCGCGTCAGCATATCGTGAAGGATATGCGCCGGTTTTTCATATAGACTCAAAACAGCTCCTCCTTACCCTTCGAGCACCTTCGGCACCTTGAAATAGCCGTCCTCCTGCAGCGGAGCGTTCGAGAGCGCCGCCTCATTGGAAAGGGACGGGCGCACCTCGTCCGCACGGAAGACATTCTCGATGGGCAGAGCATACGTCGTCGGATGCACATCATCTGTATCTACATTTGAAAGATTATCCACATACGAGAGAAAGTCTCCCAGCGATTTCAGCGCCTCTTCCTTTTCCTCCGCAGGAATCGCAAGGCGAGAGAGATGCGCCGTAGTCGTTAGATCCTGTTCCGTTACATTCATTACCTACACCATCTTTCCTAGTAATATCCGCACTATTATACCAAATCACCCCGCAGGTATCAAATGCAAATCATCATACCGTCGGCGGGCGTATAAAATCCTCTTCGAGCGCAAGAAGCATCTCGCGCAGGAGTTTCAGTGCCGTCGCCGTGGATGTGCCGCTCGGGTCGAGCGGCGGCGAGAGTTCGACCATAT